>NZ_NHOX01000016.1:0-77225 GCF_002252745.1 Halorubrum sp. Ib24
AGGCTGGGGAGGCGTGAGGCTGCGGTGCCGTGCGGCCGGGTGGGGGCTCAAAGGGGCAGCCGCGAGGGCGGCGTAGGCGACGAAAGCACCGCAAGGAGGGAGCGACAGCGACCGACTGAGGAGCGCAGCGAGCGTACGCCGCCCTCGAGGCTGGGGCTTTGGAGATGTTCGTCGATGATCTGCTGTCAACCACATACGACCGAGCGGCTGGGGATTTGGGAGCGTTCCCATCAGCGACGGGGACATATCACAGCGACTGCGCGAGGAGCACGACGTAGATGACGGCGTTGTAGACGCCGTGCGCGAGGCCGGGCACCACCACGTTCTCCGTGCGCTCGTAGAGGACCCCGAGCACCGCGCCGAGCACGACGACGACGGCGACGTACGCCCACCGCTGGCCGGGGCTCCCCGAGACCGAGGGCAGGTGAACCAGCCCGAACGCGAGGCTGGCGAGCAGGATCGCCGGGGCCGCGTCGAACGCGCGCCGGAGCCCGCCCTGGACGACGCCCCGGAACAGGGCCTCCTCGACCGGTCCGACGACGAACAGCGAGACGGCGACCATGACGAGGTAGTACGTCACCGGGTCGCCGTCTGGCACGACCGCCTGGTTCTGTCCGGTCGTGAGCCCGATCTCCCCGAGCACGAACAGCGCGCCGTACTGGAACGCGAACAGGGCGAGCCCGCCGCCGAGGACGAGCCCGGCGTCCCGGAGCGTCGGCCGGGAGACGCCGACGAGCCCCCACTGGTCGGTGATCGCGAGGTAGCCGACGACCGCGACGAGGAACCCGACGAACTGCAGCAGGGTCCGGAACACCTGGAGGCCGGTCGTCCCCTCACCCACCAGCCCGAGCGAGACGGCGAACTCGGAGACGGGCGTCGTCACCGCGCCGGCGACGAGGAGCGCGAGGAGGACCGCGAACGCCGCGCTCGCGAGACGGAGGACGCTGTTCATCGGTTCGGGCGGCGTCTCGCTCATCGGCGGTCGTACGGGTCGGGGGGGTTTATCGGCACCGGAAGGCGAACTGCGTCGCGTCGGCGTCGGTGAGCGACGTGGCGGCCCGCGACGCGCCGGCGCGCGAGTCCCCGCCGCCTCACCGCTCGACGCGCAGTTCCCGCTTGTCGGCCACGGCGTCGGCCTCGGGGAAGTCCCCGCCGCCGAGCAGCCCGCGAGCCGCCTTCTTCCCCCACTCGACCGCGGGCTGGGTGAACGTCGAGACGCTCGCCAGCTCGCCGTACAGCACGCAGGCGGCCTCCATCCCGTAGAGGAGCTCGCCGAGGCTCCGCTCGTCGACGCCGTCGATCTCGACGCGGACGTTCGGCACGTCGGCGGCCGCGAGGCTCGCCTCGGTCGCCTCGAACTCGGCGTCCAACAGCTCCCCGAGCGACGAGCCGCCGAGGTACGCGAGCCCGTCGAGGTCCGTCTCGGGGATCGGCGTCTCCGCGCGTTCAGTCGGGCGGATCAGCGACACGAGCTTGTCCGGCGGGCCGGCGCGGTATAACTGGAGCTGAGAGTGCTGGTCGGTCGCGCCGAGCGCCCGCGCGGGGGTCTGGCCGAGCCCGTCCTTGCCGAGGCTCTCGGCCCACAGCTGCGCGAACCACTCCGCGAACGTCTCCAGCGACTCCGCGTACGGCATCACGGCGTTCGTGAGCGCGCCGCGCTCCGCGAGGGCGTACGTCGCCGCGCCGTAGGCGTACGCGGGCGTCTCGAACAGCGAGCCCGACAGGGCCGCCATGCCGTCGCGCCCGCCCGCGAGCACGGCCTCGACGTCGTGGCCCTGCAGCGCCGGCACCGCGAGCCCGACCGTCGAGAGCGCGGAGAAGCGCCCCGGCACCCCGTCGGGCACGTCGAGCGCGGGGAGGTCGTGGTCGTCGGCGAGCGCCCGGAGGTTCCCCTCTTCGCCCGTCGTCACGAGGGTGCGCTCGGTCCAGTCGACGCCCGCCTCCGTCATCGCCTCGCGGACGACGAGGAAGTTCGCGAGCGTCTCCGCGGTCGTCCCGGACTTCGAGACGACGTTGACGACGGTGTCGGCGAGCGGGAGGTCGGCGAGCAGCGCGTCGACCGCGTCGGGGTCGACGTTGTCGAGGAAGTAGGCGTCCACGTCGCTCTCGAGGGCGTTCGCGATCGTCGCCGCGCCGAGCGCGCTCCCGCCGATCCCGACCGTCAGCACGGCTTCCGGGCGGTCGAACCGGTCGGTCGCCGCCCGGATCGCCTCCGCGTCGGTCGTCTCCGGCAGGGTCAACGCGGCGTAGCCGAACTCGTCTCCGTCCATCCCGGCGTCGATCCGGTCGTGCGCGTCCGCCACGCGCTCGTCGAGGCGCTCCAGCGTCTCGTCGGTGAGTCCGGGCGTCGTCTCCAGTGCGTTGCCGAGGTCGACGTTCATACCTCCCTACGCGGGCGACCGAGTCTTAAAACCGGTCCTCTGCTCGCCGACCGCCCTCTCCCCTCAGTCGGCCGGGATGACCGCCTCGTCGTCGTCGAGCGCCGGACGGCCGAACCAGTGGTCGAACGCGAGCGGCCCGGAGCCGAGCGTGAAGACGGCCGAGGCCATGCCGAACAGCGCGACGTGGGCGAGGACGGGGTCGTCGGGGAGCCCGAACAGCGTCGTCGTGAACAGCACGAACGAGAGCGCGGCCGCGCCGCGGGTGAAGAAGCCCGCGATCAGCGCGACGCCGACAGCGATCTCCGTCACCCCGGCGCCGACGACCCACAGTCCGGCGTCGACGGGGACGACCGACGTGAGGCCGTACTTCTCGACGACGAGCAGCGCGCTCCCGGGGTCGGCGAGCTTCTGAATCAGCCCGAGGTAGACGAACGAGATCCCCATTCCGACCCGGAGCACGGTCGGAACGTACCGCCGTAGCGGGGCGGTCGACTCGTCCAGGAACCCCTTCAGGTGATGGACGGGATCGATCCGACCGTAGTACGACCCCGGCGTGCTCGCGACCTCCAACAGCATGTCGTCGGCGCTCGGCCGGCCGCCGCCGAGGATCGCAAGCGCGACGAACACCGGGACGTACTCCACCGCGAGGACGACGATCGGGTCGACGGCGAGGAACACCCACGCGTAGGTCAACAGCCCAACCGTCGAGACGATCCGGGTCGCGAGCCCGAAGAGGAGACAGAAGCCGAGCCCGATGAACAGCACCCGGAGGAGCGGGCTCGCCCCGGTGTCGAACGAGAGCGTCGGCGCGAACAGGTACCCTTGGAAGCCGGCGCCGACGAGCGGGAGGCCGACGGCGAGTCGCAGCATCCACGCGACGAGGTCGCCGTAGCTGGCGAGCTTCTCGCGGAGGACCACGACGTCGACGATCGTCGGACGCACCCACAGGTACGCCGCGATCCCGGCGGTCACGAGGAGGCCGGACCCAGCGAACAGCGCCGCGTTGAACGGGTCCGAGAGCACCTCGGCGGTGAACGCCACCGCGTCGATGGGATCGCCCGACCCCTCGGTGACGTAGTCGACGTGGGCGGCCGCCGGCCGCGCGGCGAGGGTCGCGACCAGTGCGAGTGCGACGATCGCGACCGAGCGGGAGCGAACGGACATACCTCGTCTAAGGGCCGGACGCACCTAACGGTATTTCTTCACGGACGTTCGCGAGCGACCGCGAGACGGCGATTTCGCGGCCGCGACGGCCGACGCCTACGGCGCCCGGGCCACGACGCCGAACGTCTCCGTGCGCGTCGATTCGGAGACGACTTCGAACCCGGCCGCCTCCAGCGCCGCCACCGCGTCGACGGCGGCGAAGCGCTCGTCGGTCGGGGGGCCGCCGTCGCCGTCGCCGTCGGCGCTCCAGTCGAAGGTGACGAGGGACCCGCCGGACCGGATCGTCCGCGCGAGCTCCGCGAGCGCCGCGTCGCTCGCGAACTCGTGGTACGTCATCGTCGAGAAGGCGGCGTCGAGCTCGCCGTCCGCGAACGGGAGGTCCGCCACGTCGCTCACGACGAGTTCGACGTTCTCCGGCACGCCCTTCTCGCGGTACCGGTCGTGCATCTCGGGCTGCACGTCGACGCCGTAAACCGTCTCGGCGTGCGGCGCGACGTCGTCGGTGTAGAACCCGGTGCCGCTGCCGAGGTCGGCGACGACCTCGACGTCGGCGGCCGCGAGCGGACCGACGAGCTCCTCGGCGGACACCCAGCGGTACCGGACTTCCGGACGCTCCAGCTCCGACGCTCGGTCGACGTCGAACGTGTGAAAACCCATGCGAGGCCTTGAGCGTCGAGTGTGAAAACGAGTCCGGTCCGCCGGACCGCGATCGTCTGCGGACCGCGCGACGGCCCGCCGCCGTCACCACTCCGCGGCGAGCGCGTCGACCTGCCGGTCGACCTCGGACTCGGTCGAGACGGCGTGGATCGAGGCGCGGACCGCGTCCGGGTGCGGCAACGAGCGCACGACGATGTCCCGCTCCGCGAGCCGCTCGACCGTCGCGTCCGGGTCGTCGACGTCGACCGTGACGAGCCCGCTCTCGAACTCTCGGGGGCTCAGGAGTCGGTCCTCGGGGACGCCCTCCTTGAACCGGTCGGTGAGCGTCTCGATCCGCGACTCGATCGCGTCGAGCCCGACCGCGTCGATCGCGTCGAGCGCCTCGCTGAGGCCGACGTGGGCGGCCGCGGTCGTCGAGCCGACCTCGAACCGCTTCGCGCCCTTCTTGTACTCGATCTCGTCGGCGTTCGGGTCGTCGACGCTGCGGTACCCCACGGTCCGCGGCGCGAGCCCGACGGCGGTCTCGCGGTCGACGTAGAGGAAGCCGGCGCCCCACGGCCCGAGGACCCACTTGTGGCCCGCGGCCGCGACCGCGTCGGCCCCCCACGCCGAGACGTCCAACGGGCCCTGTCCGGGCGACTGGACGGCGTCGACGAGGGTGAACGCGCCGGCCTCGTTCGCGACTTCGACGAGCTCGGTCACGGGGAGCCGCGTCCCGTGGGTCCACGTGATCGCGCTGAAGCAGACGAGGCGCGCGTCGGCGACCGCCTCGGCGTACTCCTCGCGGTCGACTCGGCCGTCTTCGGTCTCGAGGACGCGGACCTCGACGCCCTCGCGTTCGAGCCGCTTCCACGGGAGGACCCCGGCCGGGTGTTCGAGGTCGGTCCGGACGACGACGTCGCCGGGCTCCCAGTCGATCGCGCCGGCGATCCGGTTGATCCCGTCGGTCGTGCTCTCGGTGAGGGCGATCTCCTCGGGCTCGGCGCCCACGAACGCGGCGATCCGCTCGCGAACCGACTCGTACGTCTCGAAGGCGTGGCCGTACGGATCGGTCGTCGCCGAGCCGTACTCGTGGTCGGCGATGAACCCGGCGGCGGCCTCGACGACGTACTCCGGGCTCGGGCCGTGCGCGCCGAAGTTGAAGTACGCCGCCTCACCCAGCGCCGGCACGTCGGCGCGCAGCTCTCGGTGCGTCATCGCGTCGTCTCGGGTCAGCACCTCGCCGTCGAGGTCGGCCATTCAGGCTGCGTGCTCCGCGACCGCGTCGGTCAGCACGTCCTCGGTCTGGGCGCCGACCATGCGGTCGGCGAGCTCGCCGTCGGCGAAGACGAGCAGCGTCGGGATACCCTGCACGCCGTACTCGCCCGCGAGCGACTGGTGGACGTCGACGTCGACCTTCAGGACGGCGGCGTCGGTGTCCGCGGCGACCGCCTCCACGGCGGGCTCCATCATCCGGCACGGGCCGCACCAGTCGGCGTAGAAGTCGACGAGGACCACGCCGTGCTCGGCGACGAGGTCGTCGAACTCGTCGGGGTCGGACAGCTGGATCGGCTCCGCGGGAACGGATTCGGTTGAACTCATACCCACAGGTACGCCTCCAGCGGTGATAATAGTTTTGGGTGTTTCGTACAATATCGTGTGGAAGAGTGTCACCGAGCGGACCGGTCGGGAGACGCGACCGCCGACAGCCATTTTGCGCTGACGCGTCCTCGTTGCACTCGATGACCGACGCGAGCCCGACCGACGCGACGTCAACCGACGCCGAGCGCCGGGCGCGGTCGCACCGTGCGCGGCTGCTCGCGACGCTGCGCGTCCAGTACCCGGACGCGCTCGCCGACCGCGGCTACCGGCTTCTCCACCCGGAAACGGGGGATCCCTACACCGGCGACCGGCGACACTTGGTCGCGACCTGCCGGTCGGCCGCCAACTTCGCGCTCGGCGCCCTCGCGGACGGCCCGGACTGGTGCGTCCCGGCGGCCGAACACGGCCTGACGTTCCTGCGCGAGGCCCACCGGAGCGACGACGGCGGCTACCGGCTCGTCGTCACGGCCGACGGCGACCCCGTCGACCGCACCCGATCGGCGTACGGCCACGCGTTCGTCCTGTTGGCGTACGCCCGCGCCGCGGAGGCCGGGATCGACGGCGCCCGCGAAGGGGTCGCGGCGACGCACGCGCTGATCGAGGAGCGGTTCCGCGACGACGCCGGGCTGCTCCGGAGCGACTGCGACGCCGAGTGGACCGAGGTAGAGCCGTATCGCGGCCAGAACGCGAACATGCACGCCTGCGAGGCGTACCTCGCCGCCTACGAGGCGACGGGCGAGGACCGGTACCTCGACCGGGCGCGCCGAATCGCCGAGGCGATGACGGTCGATCTGGCCGCCGAGACGGGCGGGCTCCTCTGGGAGCACTACACCCCCGAGTGGGAGCACGACTTCGGCTACAACGCGGACGAGCCCCGCCATCAGTTCCGCCCACCGGGGTACCAGCCGGGTCACCACGCGGAGTGGGCGAAGCTCCTCGCGCTCCTCGACCGGTACGACGCCGACGGGCCGGGGGGCGCGGGAGGCGCCGTCGATGCCGACGGCCCTTCCGGCGACGCCGACGGCGGCACCGACGGCCCTTCCGGCGACGGCTGGGACGAGCGCGCCGCCGAGCTGTTCGACGCCGCCGTCGATCACGGCTGGACGGAGAACGGGTTCGTCTACACCCACGCCGCCGACGGGGCTCCGCTCGTCGAGGACCGGTACGGCTGGGCGCTCGCGGAGGCGATCGGGGCGGCCGCGGCGCTCGCGGAGCGGGCGGCGGCGCGCGGCGACGCTGACGCGGCCGACGGGTTTCGCCGCTGGCACCGCCGACTCGCGGTTCGGACGGACCTGTACCGCGGGCCGGCCGGCGTCTGGTACGAGAAGCGGCTCCCGTCGGACGCCGACGGGGACCTCGTCGCGCCGGAGCCGCCGGGCGTCGAGCCCGACTACCACCCCGCCGGCGCGTTCTTCGAGAGCTGGCGGTCGGCCCGGCGAACGCCGTGAGGCGCCGGGCCGGGGCGCTCGCGGGTCGGTCCCGTTACGCTGACGGTGCGGCGTCGTGACCCCCGCGGACCGCGAGCGCGCCGTGGTAGAGGATGACGGCGCAGACCAACAGCGCCGAGCCGATCAGCAGGACGAAGCTGACTCGGTCGAGGACCGGCATCGCCAGCCACGCCGAGACTTCGCCGAGCGCGACGGCGAGACTCGCGACCAGGAGCATGGAGCCCGAAAGGTAGACCGTCACGTACGTCCTCGTCACTACCGCGGTCGCCCCGGAGCCAGTCCCGGCGCCTGAGCGCCTCCCGAGCAGCAGCGCGGTGACGATGCCGAGTCGATGCCCCCGCCGCCGTAGGTGAACGCGCCGACGCCCCCCGACATCAGTCCGCCGAACAGGCTGGTCCCGACCGCCGCCGCCAGCGAGGTGCCGATCAGGTAGTAGATGGCCGGCATCCGGACGAAGCCGCCGCCGACGCCGAGGAACCCGGAGATCAGGCCGACGCCGCCGCCGACTCCGGTGATGGTCCACAGCGACGCCTCGCTCCCGTCCGCGAGCGTCATCATCGGCGGAACGTTGTACGACTTGATCTTCCGGGCGATCTCGGGGACGTCGTCCTCCGGCGTGACGTCGGCCCCGCCCTCGCTCTCCGCCTCCGGCCCGTCTCCCCCCGCGTCCGCCTCGTCGTTCAGCGCGTTCCGCGTGAAGAGGATCCCGATGGCCGCGAGCAAGATGACGTACGCGACGCCGACGACGACGCTCGCGATGCCGAGCACCTCCAGCCCGAACACCAGCCGGCTGCCGAGCTCGATGCCGATCGTGATCCCGACGAACATCAGCGCGCCGAGCCGGTAGTCCACCTGCCCGGCGTCGTGGTGTTTCAACGTCGCGATCACCGCCGTCCCGAACACGAACGCCATCGAGCTCCCGATGGCGACCGGAGCGGAGTATCCCAAGATGAGCAGCGCGGGCGTCACGAGGAACGATCCGCCCATCCCGAAGAACCCGAAGAACACCCCGACCATGAACCCGAAGACGACGAACAGCGCGAAGAGCTCCGCGCTCAGGCCCAGCAGTCCGAGCATCTAAATCCGCTGTATCCGGTTAAATACGGTCGGCGCCAGTTTGTCCTCGAGGATCCCGTAGGCGGCGTACAAAAGCGCCGCCTCGACGAGGACGAGCCCGATCACGACGAGCGCCGCCACGGTCGGGGGCGCGCCGGGGAGCAGCTCCGTGCCCGTCATCGGCACTCCCCTCCGCCTCCGGCGTTCGCGCCCGGCGATGGCCTCGGATAGGACTCTGTCATACATCCGTCCGTAGACCGCGTGAGTTGATAATGGTTTTGGGATTAACGTACAATACTATATCCGCATGACGAACGGGACACCTTCTGTAACTTATTGGTAAGTTACGCACTCGACGAGCCGGCGCCCTCGGCGGTGGAATCGGCCAGTGATCCCGGTGTTTCGGCAGCGAACCGTCCGCGGACGGGGACGCCCGTTGGAACGGCGGTCCCCGCACGAGCGGAGCGGGTCGAGTCTCTCGTGACGGCTGCGCGCTCAGTTAGCAGTGCGCATTGAACGGCTCGGCAGCCGCGACGAGACGGACGGTGTCGAGGCGGGGCGGGCTACTCGCCCGACTCCGTCTCCGCGTACCGGTCCGGCAGGTACGGGGTCAGCGCCGCCGGCACCAGCGGGATCACGAGCGCGGCGAGCTCCGCGAGATGCCGGCGGAGGACGGTGTAGACGGCGGCGACGAGCAGGGTCCCGGCCACGATCAGCCGGAGCGGGCCGTCGAGCAGGTAGAGGAGCGGGAGCGACAGCCCGACGGAGAGCGCGAGGTCCTCAGCGGCGCCGTCGTACCTGACGCCGGAGCGCGGCGCGACCCAGCGCTTCCGGTAGTGGTCGTACACCGCGCGGTCGGAGTTCCCCTCCCACGGCCGCAGCTCCAGGCCGCCGCCGTACATGTCCGAGACGCTGTGGAGCGCCGCCCCGAGGAAGAACAGGGCCGCCCCGACCGCGGCCGCCGAGCCGTCCGCTAAGGCGACGACGAGGGCGACGACGGCGGCCGCCGAGTAGTAGACCGGGTAGTGGAGGGTCTTCCGGTGGCCGACGTACATGTCGAGGTCGGGGAACAGGCCGCCCAGGAACCCCGCGACCAGCCCCACGGGCGCCAGTTCCGGCGCCACGCGCACGAGGGGCGCGGCGAGCAGCATCCCGGCCAGCACGTGTGTCGGCAGCATCATCGTGGCGGAACGAAAGCGACAGAACGGTATTAACGTGTCGGCGGACCGGAAGTGGCCACCGGGTCGAGTCGATCGATCCGGAAGAAAGCGCTTAACTGCCGTATCTCGAGCGTTTCAGATGTCTCTCCGCTCGAACAGCACCTGCGAGAGGATGAGCAGTCCGACGAACGCGACGAGGAGGATGGCCGAGTCGATGGGCTCGAACGACCCGTCGATCAGGATCGGCGTCGGTTCGTAGTAGTGCGTCGGGCTCAGGTACTGTATCCAGTCGTACGCGTCGGCGCCGCCGACGACGGACTCGACGAGGTACAGGACGAAGACGGTGCCGACGGCGGCCCGCTCGGCGACCGCCGCGCGGTCGACGGCGACCGAGAAGACGAGGCCGACCCCCGCACAGACGAGGAGAAACGGGATCGACAGCAGGTGGGCTAACAGCAGGCGGTCGAGCGGGACCGTCTCGCCGACGGCGACGACGAATAGGTAGATGATCGCGCCGCCGCCGGCGTTGACGGCTATCATCGGGACGAGCAGTCCCGCGAACTTCTCGACGAGCAGCCGCGACCGCGTGACGGGAAACGACAGGAGGAGCTCCATCCGCTCCGTCTCGATGTCGCCCGCGACGGTGCCGCCGGCGGCGTACGCGAAGTACAGCCCCAGGCCGAGCAGCCAGACGAAGTTGAACACCGGCGCGCCGAGGAACCCCTCGATGGTCGACAGGCTCTCGATGCCGAACGCCTCCAGCATCGCCGGGGGCAGGTCCCTGAAGACGTCCTCGTAGTTGACGCCCTCCAGAACGGTGAAGTACCAGACGATGAACCCGGCGTACGCCCCGACGCCGGCCGTGAGGATCGCGGCGCCGCGGAGCCGCCGTCGCCCCTCGTACCGAGCCGTCTCAAACATTCGTCGCTCCCGCCCCGTCGCTTTCGTCCGGCGTCTCCACCCCGTCGCCTCCGTTCGGCGTCTCCACCCCGTCGCCTCCGTTCGGCGTCTCCGCCCCGTCGCCTCCGTTCGGCGTCTCCACCCCGTCGCCTTCGCCTCCCCCGTCCGACGCCTCTCCGGCGTCGTCCCCTCCGTCCGCCGACTCCTCGCTCCCGTAGTAGTGGGCGAACACGTCCTCGATCGGGGGCTCGCCGATCTCCACGTCGCTGACGTCGTGGGTCGCGAGTTCGCCGAGGAGCGCGCTGACGTCGCCGGCGTAGACGAACTGGACGCCTTCGGCGAACCGCTTGGGGTCGACGACGCCGTCGAGGCCGGCTATCGCCGCGACCGCCGCGTCGCTCGCGTGCACCCGCACGTGTTTGCCGCTCCGGTGGAGCAGCGCTTCGACGTTCTCGAGCTCGACGAGCCTCCCGGCGCGGAGGATGCCGACGCGGTCGCAGACCCGTCGCACCTCGCTCAACACGTGCGAGGAGAAGAACACGGTCGTGCCGCGGTCGCGCTCGTCCCGGACGAACTCGTTGAACGCCTCCTGTTTGAGCGGGTCGAGCCCGCCGGTGGGCTCGTCCATGATCACGAGGTCCGGGTCGTGCATGAACGCCTGCACCAGTCCGAGCATCCGCTTGTTCCCGGTCGAGTACTCGCGTACCGGTCGGTCGACCGGCGGGGTGAACAGCTCCAGCAACTCCTCGCGGCGGCCGTCGCCCTTCATCTCGCCGTGGTAGTCGAGCACCGCCTCGCCGGTCACCTCCCCGTCGAAGCCGAGGTGAGCGGGGAGGTACCCGATCCGGCGCTTGGCCTCGGTCAGCGCTGCCTCGTCGCGGATGTCGGCGCCGAGCACCCTCGCCGTCCCCGAGGTGGGTTTTAACAGCCCCAGCAGCAGTCGTATCGTCGTCGACTTCCCCGCCCCGGTGGGCCCGAGGAACCCGAACACCTCTCCCCGGTTCACAGTGAACGACACGTCGTCGTTCGCGACCACGCTCCCGAAGTCCTTCGTGAGTCCCTCGACGACGAGCGGGCGGTCGGTCTCACCGGACATAGAACCACCACGCGCCGGTGGCGACGAGGAGCAGGAGGACGGTCAACACGGCGGCCTCGACGGGGACCCCCCCGCCGGACGACTCGACGACCGAGGCGGCGACCCACGCGGTGTCGCCGGTGACGCGAACCCCGCCGGGGTCGGTGTAGCCGATCTCGACGCTCGCCGGATACCGACTCGGCGGCGCGTCGCCGTCGATCGAGAGGTCGAACGCGACCCGGCCCGTCTCTCCGGGCGCCAGCGACGGGATCACGGTCGTTCGGAACTCGCTCTCTAACGGCTGGTCGACGGCGAGGCGCAGTTCGACGTCGCGCAGTTCGACGTCCCGACGGTTCGTCACGTCGAGGCGCAACACGCCGTCTTCGCCGGCCGCGAATCGCGGGTCGACCGCGGACACCGTCACCGCGTCCCGGCGCTCGGCGACGGGAACGCGTACCGCCTCCCGCGTCGTCCGTTCCGCGTCGGCGGCGCTCCGGTAGCTCGTCGAGAGGACCAACTGCAGCGGCACCGAGTCGGCGTCCGCCGGGATCTCGCCGCGGAACCGGAAGGCGGCGCTCTCGCCGGCCGCGAGGTCGCCGACGGCGTACCGCGGACTGCGGGGGACGAACGCCCCGTCGCCGACCGCGAGGACGACGCTCCGAACGTCGCTCGGCCCGTCGTTGCGGATCGTCCCGCTGACGCTTCCGTTCTCGCCGACGCGGAGCGTGGAGTCGTCGACCGCGACAGAGAAGGACTGCTCAGGCCGCGGTCGGAGCCCGACCGGGATCCCCTCGTGCGCGTCGCGGATGCCGTCGACGTCGGTGTATCGAACGGTGCCGGTGAGGTCGAACGACTCGGCGGCGGCGTCCGCGCGGACGCTCGCCGGGAACCTGACCGTGGCGTTCGCTCCGGGGGCGAGCCGGTCGATCCGCGCGGTGTTCCGGTCCGTCTCGCCGAGCGCGACGTCCGGACCGTTCGCGGCGAGTTCGACCGAGAGGTCGCGGGCGGGCTCGCCCCCGACGTTGGTCACGTTCACCGCGATCGTCCCGGCGCCGCCGACTTGGACGTCCGTGCCGACCGTCCGCATCGCGAAGCGGGGCGCGTCGTCGACGGTCACCGATACGGACTCGGTCCGCGTCCGCGTCCGGTCCTGCACGATCCCGCTCCGCGGGGCCGAGAGGAACGTGTGCGAGTACCGGAGCCGCACGTCGAGCGAGTACCGTCCCGGCTCCGCGTCGGCCGGGACCCTCACGGAGACGGGCACCTCCCGGACCGCGCCCTCGGCGATCGACCCGACGGCGAATCGTCCCGTCTCGACGACGAGCGGCGAGCCGTCGTTCCGGACCTCGACCACGACGCCGCGCGCGGTCGTGACCGCGGCCCGTCGGGCGTCCGACCCGGCGTCGACCTCGCCGTCGTTCGCGACCTGCACCGCGAGCTCCGTCGCCGTTCCCGGTGTCACCGTCGAGTCCGGGACGTACACGTCCAACTCGGGTTCGCCGCGGACGAACGGCGGCTCCTCCTGGGCGACGGCGAGTCCGGCGAACGACCCGACGAGGAGCGCGAGGACGGCGACGAGCGCGAGGGCCGGGGCGATCCGTCGGGTCATTCACCTCACCGGCCCGACGGCCGCGGGGCGTCCGTCCGCCGATCGAAGCGCGCCCGAACGGGAGCGCGGGCGGCGTGTCATACGCCCAACTCCTCCCGCCGGTCATATATGTTTACGCGTGTCGACGGACCGCGCCGACCGCGGCCGGTACGGGGCGCTTATCTCGCTGGAACCGAGTGTCTCGGTATGCTCATGACGCCGGGACCGACCGCGGTCCCCGCCCCCGTCCGCGACGCGATGAGCCGCGAGCTGATCAACCCCGACGTGGACCCGGAGTTTCAGCGGATCTACGACCGGCTCACCGACCGGTTGGCGGCGGCGTACGGGCTCGAGCCGAGGGAGGCCGACCGACCCGCGGGGACGGGCGACGGGCCGGCCCGCGACGTCGTCGTCCCCGGCGGGGAGGGGATCCTCGGTCTGGAGGCCGCGATCGCCTCGCTCGTCGAGCCCGGCACCGAGGTCCTCTGCCTGTCGAACGGGCTCTACGGCGACGGCTTCGCCGACTTCGTCGAGTCGTACGGCGGCGAGGCGACGCTGGTCTCGGCCGACTACGACGACCCGCTCCCGCTCGCGGAACTGGAGTCGACCCTCGCCGACGAGGGCACCGACTTCGACGTCGCGACGATGGTCCACTGCGAGACGCCCACGGGGGCGCTCAACGACCTCGGTCCCGCGTTCGACCTGTTGGAGGGGGCCGACGGGGAGGTCCTCGCCGTCGTCGACGCGGTCTCCTCGCTCGGCGGGGTGCGGGTGCCGACCGAGCGGATCGACGTCTGTCTGGGGGCCTCCCAGAAGTGCTTCAGCGCGCCGCCGGGGCTCACCACGGCCGCGATCAGCGAGCGCGCGTGGGCCGCGATGGACGAGCGCGACCCGCACTCGCTGTACACGAACTTCCTGCCGTGGCGCGACACCTCCGGGGGGTTCCCGTACACCCACCTGACGACCGAGGTCGTCGCGCTCGACGCGGCGCTCGGGCTGTGGCTGGAGGAGGGCCTCGACGCGGTCCGGGAGCGACACCGCACCGCGGCGGCGCGGTGTCGTGAGCGCGGGGCCGAGTCGGGGGTAGAGCCGTATCCGGGCCCCGAGCGCAGTTCGCCCACGGTGACCGCGTTCGCGGTCCCCGGACGAGCAGCGGAACTGCAGGAGCGCCTTCGCGAGGAGCACGGCGTGCTCGTCGCGACGGGACTCGGGGAGTTAGCCGGGGACATCCTGCGCGTCGGCCACATGGGTCACAGCGCTCGAGTCGACCGCGTGGACGAGACGATGGACGCGCTGGCGGACGTGTTGTAACCCCGGACCGACGTCGTCGAGGTGCCGGTGAGCCGGCTCTCGTGGGACCCGCCGGAGGCGAACCGCTCCGACCGGCTCGGGTCTCCACGAGGCGCCGACGGCGCGGTCAGGCCTCCGCGACGTCGATGCGCAGTTCGTACGTCTCCTCGCCGAGCGTGATCGGGTTCCCGGTCTGCCGTATCGAATAGCTCCCCGGAGGGGCGGCGAACTCGTACGTCTCGGACCGGGAGCCTCCGGGGGCGAGCGCGACGCTGATTCCGATGTCGTCCCCGCCGGTTACCCGACGCCCCTCCGTCTCCACGTGCTGACTCTCGACGTACTTTTCAGTCCACAGGATCGCGGCGGGCGCGTCCGGGTCGTAGAGCACTCCGAACGGCTCCGGAGCGCCCGTCACGTACTCGATCTCGCGCTCCGTTTCGTTTCTCGCCGTCAGTTCGACGACCGCCGGGGACCCCTCGCCGATCTCGGAGCGGCGAACGTCGCAACTGAAACCGATGGCTCCGTCGCCGGCCACGCGCGAGAGCGACGCCGTGACCGAACGCCCGTCGCCCGACCCCGGATCCCCGGGCGTGCCGTCCCGACCGACGCTATCCAAACACCCCGAAAGGGGAAGCGCCGACAGTCCGACGACGGAGAGGGCACGTCTCCGCTTCATGGCTCCGACTGGCGTCCAGTTGCGAATAATATTGTCGATGGCACAAACGGTCGTGTGAGACTCCGCTTGCGGGCCGCAGAGACCGGCCGTCTCAGACGGGAGCCCGCCCGGCGAACGGGAGTTCGGCAGAGCCGGCGAGCAGTCCGCGAGTATCGACGACGAGGCGGCGGTGAGCACCGTCTCGGGAGCCTCAGATCTGCCATTTATAACTCACCGGCTCCGTTGAAATCCTCACTCCGTGATCGGTCACAGTGGCCGTGCTGAATACAGCGCGCATATTCACGGTCGGCGGAGTCAGTTGTACAGTCGGTTTCGTTCTGGTAGGGCTAGCGTTTAGATGCCCAGCGTCCGAATACTACGTATGCACTGGCGCAGACGGCGCGACTTGGAAGGCGGGAAGGAATTGGGGGTCTGGTTGCTCCTCGACGACGGAACCGTCGAGAAAGAACTGTACGTCGAGTCTCACGAGTACCGAGGCGGCGATTTTGACGTATACACTGCATCTCCCGACGGCGAGTGGGAGCACAACGGTACTTTCGAGACGGCTGACGACGCGTTCGACGCGGCTCTCGCACAGATCGAGGAGAGTCAGTTCCCTCTCGAAGGTACGTGAACGGCCACTTCTATTCCGCGGACTTGATCCCAACCGGCGGTGTACACACCCTCTGTATCCAACACGGAGCTTCTATCGACTACAGCTGAGTTCTACAGAGCCAGATCGTCGTCTCCGTTGCCGGTCGTCCGGTCGTTGCCCGCGGTTCCGCCTCCGGAACGCCCTTGCCCGAGCCCCGATCAGGTGGAAGCGAACATGAACCACCGGGAACTCGGCGACGTCGGCGCGGTCAGCGAGGTCGGCTACGGCTCGTGGCAGATCGGGAGCGACTGGGGCGACGTGAGCGAGTCCGAGGCCGTGGCGGCCGTCGAGACCGCCCGCGACGCCGGGATCGACTTCTTCGACACCGCCGACGTGTACGGCGACGGGCGCTCGGAGCAGATATTGGGGGACGTGCTCGAAGACGACATCGCGCGCGGCGACGTGACGGTCGCGACGAAGGCCGGCCGACGGCTCGACCCCCACGTCGCCGACGGGTACACCGAGGCGAACCTCCGCCGGTTCGTGAATCGCTCGCGCGAGAACCTCGGGATCGAGACGCTGGACCTGGTCCAGCTCCACTGCCCGCCGACCGACGTCTACTACCGACCGGAGACGTTCGACGCGCTCGCGACCCTCGCGGACGAGGGGCGGATCGCGAACTACGGCGTCAGCGTCGAGCGCGTCGAGGAGGGGCTCAAGGCGGTCGAGTACCCCGGCGTCGAGTCGGTCCAGATCATCTTCAACCCCTTCCGCCAGCGCCCGGCCGACCTGTTCCTCGACCGGGCCGCCGAGCGCGACGTGGCCGTGATCTGTCGGGTCCCGCTCGCCTCCGGCCTGCTGACCGGCGCGCTCTCGCGGGACGACGTGTTCCCGGAGAACGACCACCGCAACTACAACCGCGACGGCGACGCCTTCGACGTCGGCGAGACGTTCGCCGGCGTCCCCTACGAGGCCGGACTGGACGCGGCCGACGCGCTCGCGGCCCGCGCCGACGCGGTCGCCGCCGACCCGACCGACGCGACCGGCGACGGCCTCTCGCTCGCGCAGTTCTCGCTCCGGTGGATCCTCGATCACGACGCCGTCTCGACCGTGATCCCGGGGTCGACGACGCCCGAGCACGTCCGCGCGAACGCGGCCGTCAGCGACGCTCCGCCCCTCGGCGAGGCCACCCATGAGACGGTCCGCGAGGCGTACGACGAGCGCGTCCGCGAGCACGTCCACCACCGCTGGTAGCGAAGGGGGTCGGCGACGGAACGAGTCGCTTTTCTCCCGAGACGAGACAGGACCGATGGAACCGATCCGTGGTCGACGGAGCCAGCGCCGAAACCGACGGCAGCCCCCCAGACGAGTCCGCGAGCGGTAGCGACGCCCCGGGCGGTAGCGACGCCCCGGGCGACGACGCCCCGAGCGACGGCGATACCGATTCGATCCCCGACGACGAGCGCGAGGCGCTCGTGACCATCGCTCACGGCGCCGTGGTCACGTCCGGCGGCGTCTCCGGGCAGCGAGCGCTGACGGCGGCGACCGAGTTCGTCCTCGCGCGGGGGCTCGGCCCGACGGCGTACGGCGTCTACGCGCTGGCGTGGCGGATCGCCCAGCTCCTGTCTCGGCTCGTCACCTTCGGGAGCGTGCCGGCGCTACAGCGGTACCTCCCAGAGTACGCGGACGACCCGCGACGCCGGGGCGTCGTCGCAGGGCTCGCGTACGCGACGACGCTCGGCTTCGGCGCCGCCATCGCCGCGGGCGTCTGGCTGGCCGCGCCGCGGATCAACGACCTCACTGTCGGAGAAGCGGCCTTCCCGGGCGCGATGCGGGCGTTCGGCTTCCTCGTCGGGTTCCTCGCCGTCGTCATGGTCGCGTCGGGGATCTTCCGCGCCGTCGGCTCGGCGCGCGGCGAGATCGCCTTCAACAAGCTGCTCCGCCCGGGAGTCCGCCTCGTCGCCGCGGTCGCGGCGCTGGCGCTGGGCTACTCGATCGGGGGCGTCGCCGTCGGCATCGTCGCCGCGACCGCGCTGCTCGCGGCGGTCTCCGTTCCGCTCGCCGCGCGGGTGACCGGGGTCGTCCCGTCGCTGCGGGGCGCCCGGCTGGAGGCGCGGCGCTTCTACGACCACGCGGCGCCGGTCGCGATGAGCAGCCTCGGGAAGGTGTTCCAGAACCGCGTCGACGTGCTGCTCGTGGGGGCGCTCCTGACCGCAACGGCCGCGGGGGTGTACAACGTCGTGCTCGTGCTGATCGCGATCGCGTGGATCCCGCTCATGTCCTTCAACCAGCTCCTCCCGCCCGTCGCCTCGGAGCTGTACGGGAACGGCCGGACGGCGACGCTGAACGCGGTGTACGCCTCGGTGACTCGGCAGATCGTCACGGCGGTCGTCCCGATACTCGCCGTCCTCGCGGTGTACGGCCGGGAGCTGCTCGGGCTGTTCGGCGACCCGTACGTCGCCGGATACGTCCCCCTCGTCGTCTACCTCGGCGGGGTGTTCGTCGGCAGCGCCGTCGGCGCGACCGGCTGGCTCCTCATGATGACCGACCACCAGTACGCCCGGATGGCGCTCGACTGGCTGCTCGCGGTCCTCAACGTCGCGTTGACCTACGCGTTCGTCGTGCGCTTCGGGCTCGTCGGCGCCGCGCTCGGCACGTCGCTCGCGATCGCCGCCCAGAACGGGATCCAAGTGCTACTGCTCCGCCGGTTCGAGGGGCTGTGGCCGTTCGACCGGACGTTCCTCACCCCGCTGGCGGCCGGGGGCGTGGCCATCCTCGCGATGCGGGCGGTCCGCGCGGCCGTCCCCGGTCGAGCCGCGGTCGTCGTCGGCGCCGCGATCGGTCTCGCGGCGTACGCGGCGACGCTACGCACCCTCGGCGTCGACCCCCGGGACCGGCTCGTCGCCCGTCGCTTGGCGGAGCGGTACCGGACGGCGCTCCGCCGCCGGTTCCGTCGCTAAGCCGTCGTCGACGGGTCGCGGCCGCGCCGCGCGAGCGAACGGCCACCCTTTATTATTCGACCGGCGCGTACCGTGTTCCATGGAAACGATCGAGCGCGGGTCGGCCGGCTCGGCTCGCGTCGCGATCGTCGGCGGGATCCACGGCGACGAGCCCGCCGGCGAGCGGATCGTCAGACGGCTCGCCGACGAGCTCGACGAGACGGGCGCGGGGAGCGGACGCGTCCGACTGATAATCGCAAACGAGCGGGCGCTGGCGGCCGGAACGCGGTACACGGAGGCCGACCTCAACCGGGTCTTCCCGGGCGACCCCGACAGCGACGAGTACGAGCGGGCGCTCGCGCCGCGGCTCGCGGCCGAGCTGGAGGGGATGGACGCGGTGCTCGCGCTCCACACCTCGCACAGCGCGCCGCCCCCGTTCGCGATCTACAGCGACCCGACCGAGTCGGTGCGCCGGAGCGTGACCGGGATGCCCGTGGAGTACGTCGTCGACTCCGGCGAGCTGCGGTCGACGACGCTCGACTCCGTCGTCCCCCACACCGTCTCGATCGAGGTCGGCAGACAGGGGAGCGAGGAGGCGGTCGAGTTCGGCTACGAGGCCTGTCTCGCCTTCCTCCGGGCGCACGGCGTGCTCGACGACGAGCCGCCCACGTTCACCGAGACGACGGTCGTCGCGGGCGACGAGGAGGTGCCGAAGGGCGGCGGCGAGCCGCACGTCCACTTCGGGAACTTCGAGGAGATTCCGCGCGGCGCGGTGTTCGCCGAGGACGACGTGTACACCCACCGCGTCGACGAGGAGGGAGTCGTCCCGATCCTCGCGAGCGAACGCGGGTACGAGGATATATTCGGGATCTACGGCCGCGTGCAGGGCGTCATGCAGCCGCCGGACGAGCCCGCCGACGGGACGACGGCGCAGGGGACGTCGGCGGAGGAGTTCGTGGAGGAGGAGTCGGGGCGCGAGGGGTCGACGGAAGGAACGGCGGAGTAGCCCGAACTCACTTCGCGGTCGGCGTGACGTCGCCGACGGCGTCCATCACCTGCATCGCGGCGCTGGCGGCCAGCCCGCGGGCGACCTCGTCGATGTCGGCGTCGGCGATCCCGGCCTCCAGCTCGTCCGGATCCGGCGTGAACCCGGCCGAGACGGGATGTCCGGCCGGCGGGTTGACCGCGACGGTCGCCTGCGGCCCGTTGGCGCCGACCGACAGCTCCGAGCCGACGGCGTAGCTGTTCGGGAGATACGATTCGGTTCGAGAGACGATTCCGGCGACCGCGCGCCGGAGGCGCCGTTCCTGGTCGGGGGAGAGGTTGACGGCCGCGGGCTCGCCCGCGTTCGTCACGCCCGGTGCCCCGGCGTACGGGTTGTTGCCGTTCATCGAAGACACACTGGGTACGCGGAGCCGGTTAAAAAAGGCGTCGGCGCCCGAACCCCGTCAGGGACGGAGGACGCGCCACGCGACGCTCGGTCGCAGCAGCGACGTCGGCTCTCGTTCTAAGCGGAACACGCGGTAGAACGCATCGGTGAGACGGCCGTCCGCGTGGGCCTTCCGGACGAGCCGGTCGACGTACCTGTTGAACAGGTCCGTCCCCGCCGGCTTCGGTCCCGTCGTCTCGGGAAACCGGAAGTCGCCGCCGACCGCGACGTTCCAGACGGCGTCGACGACGTCGGCCGCCTCGTCGAAGAACCGCGGGGCGAGGTCGTCGAGTCCGGTACCGAGCGCGTGGTGGAGCAACAGCGCGTCTAGCGCCGCGACGGACATCCCCTGTCCGTAGATGGGATTGAAGCTGGCGACGGCGTCGCCCGTGACGACCAGTCCGTCGGGGAACGCGTCCAGCCGCTCGTACCGGCGCCGAACGCTCGACGGGAACGGATAGCGGTGGATCTCGTCGGCGGTCCACTCGCGCTCGCGGACCAGCTCGCCGAGCTCGTCGACCGGAAGGCTCTCCGCGAACGCGATCAGTCCCTCCCGATCCCCGGGGGTGTCGTCGCCGTGGACGCCCTGGACGATCACCTCCCATTCGCCGTCCTCGACCGGAATCGCCGCGCCGCCGCGGGTCCGGGGTGGGTCCGGCGGGACGAAGATCGAATGACGGACGTCACGGGGACGGTCGACCCGGACCGTGGAATAGGTCACGTCGATCTCGACGGACTCCTCCGGCGGGGCCTCGTACCCGTGCGCCGAGAGCCACGCCGGAGTCCTGCTCGTTCGACCGGTGGCGTCGACGACGAGGTCGGCGTCCAGCGACGTCTCTGCTCCCCGTTCACCTCGGTAGCTGACGCCGGTCACTCGCCCCTCGCCGTCGGTGTCGTAGCCGACGAAGTTGCGGTTCCCCCGGAGGGCGATCCCGGGTCGCTCGGCGACCGCCTCGCGAACGACGTGTTCGAACAGCGCCCGACTCGCGCAGTACATCGGTAGTCGGTCGGGACCGTCGGCGAAGAAGTCGCCGGCCTCGTAGTAGCGCATCTCGGTCGCGGCGTCGATCATCAGTCCGCCGGCGACCAAGAGGCGCTCGCCGAACCCCGGAAACAGGTCTTCGAGGGTCGCGCGGCCCGCCTCCAGCATGGCGTGCGGATGGCTCGTCTGCGGTGCGCCGTCGCGCGTCTCCGGCCCGTCGGGGAACTCGTCGCGTTCGAGCACTGGCACCGCCGTGAAGGCGTCGTCGAGCACGCGGGCGGCACACAGTCCGGCCATGCTCCCGCCGACCACGACCGCCCGGTCCCCGAGGTCCGACAGCCGGTCGGGACCGTATCGGTCGACGTTATTCAGTACCATGTTATCAGATGACATGGTAGCCGCTACCGCGTGATTAAATTTTGGAGAGCGGCCGGCGTACGTGGACTACAGGATCGGCTCCGACCGGCCGTACGCGGCGATCACGACCGCGGTCGTGTACCGCTCCGGCGCCGAGGCCGCCGTCTCGACGCGGACCTCGCGGTCGGGCAGATCCCAGTCGCGAAGCTCCGCGCCGGCGTCTAACCCGGTCTCGATCCGCTCGCGCACGTCCTCGGCGTCCTCGCCGGTCACCTCGTAGAAGAGGCCCGGGCCGGGGCCGGTCGCCCAGCCGAGTCCGGCGACCACGTCCGGGCGGCGTCGAGGGGCGCGCTTCGACTCGGCGTCCTCCGCGCCGGCGCGGCCACCCTCTCGGAAGTCCACCTCGTCGTCCGGGCCGACGGTGCGACGCGCCTCGACCACGGTGAGCCGGTTGCCGGCGGAGCCGAGGTCGGGCGCCTCCGCGACCGCCTCGACGGTCGCCTCCGCGGGGACCACGGAGGAGACCGCCACGAGGTTGTAGTTGTGGAGGTTCGCGTCCGCGAGCGCCGCGTCGTAGGAGGCCATCGCCGTGTCGGCGACGGCGACGCCGCCGGCGACGTGGATGATGTTCATTACGATCGGATCGACGGTCACCGCGCTAAGGAGTTACGAACCGACCACAGCCGATGTCAAAACGCGGGCCGCTGGCCTCACCGTTCTCGCCGCAGAACTAGTACTGGTAGTTGATGACCTGCTCTTCGGTCTGCTCCGCGTCCTGGAGCTTCTCGCGGGCCGACTCGAAGTCTGCCTGGGTGACTTCGGTGCGACCGTCGCGGATCGCGAACATGCCGGCCTCGGTCGCCAGCGAGGCGATGTCGGCCCCGCTGTACCCCTCCAGATCCGCGGCGACCTCGGAGACGTCCGTCCCCTCGGCGACGTTCATGTGCTGCGTGTGGATCTCGAGGATGCGCGCGCGGCCCTCGCCGTCGGGCTCGGGCACCTCGATGAGGCGGTCGAACCGGCCCGGACGCAGGATCGCCTCGTCGAGCATGTCGAAGCGGTTGGTCGCGGCCATGATCCGCACCTCGCCGCGGTCGTCGAAGCCGTCCATCTCGGAGAGCAACTGCATCATCGTCCGCTGGACCTCGGCGTCGCCGGAGGTCTTCGAGTCCGTCCGCTTGGCGGCGACGGCGTCGATCTCGTCGATGAAGATGACGGCGGGCTCGCGCTCGGACGCCAGCTCGAACAGGTCGCGGACGAGCCGCGCGCCCTCGCCGATGAACTTCCGGACCAGCTCGGAGCCGGCCATCTTGATGAACGTCGCGTCGGACTCGTTCGCGACGGCCTTCGCGAGCATCGTCTTCCCCGTGCCCGGCGGGCCGTGGAGCAGGACGCCGCTCGGGGGCTCGACGCCGACGGCCTCGAACTGCTCGGGGTTCTCCAGCGGGTCTTCGACGGCCTCGCGGACCTCCCGGATCTGGTCGTCGATCCCGCCGATGTCGGCGTACTCGACGTCCGGCGACTCGGTGACCTCCATCGCCTGGGCGCGGGAGTCGGTTTCGTCGTCGAGCACCTGCTGGACCGCGAAGGAGTCGTTGATCGCGACGCGGTCGCCGGCGCGGAGGTCCTCGTCGAGTCGGGTCGCCGCCTGCGTCAGCACCTCTTGGTTGTTGCCGTGCTGTTTGATGACGACGCCGTCGTCCGTGATCTCTTCGACCGACGCGATGTACAGCGAGGAGGTTTTCAGCACCTCGTTCTCGCGTTTCAGCTCGTCGACGTCGGTCTTCAGTTCGCCGCGGCGGCCCTGCGCGTCGTCGAGCCGCTGCTCCAGTTCTTCGTTCACCTGCAGGATCCGCCGGTAGTGCTGGCGGATCGCTTCGAGCCGCTCCGTCTCGCTCATCTCCGGATCGAGCTCGAGACGGGGGCGGTCGGGCAGTGAGGGGCTATGAGACATTCGTTGTGTCCCGATACGGAGCGCGCATAAATGTGCCTTTGGGTCACGGTGGTTCCCCGTTCCGACCGCGCGGCGCAACCCTCCATCCCGCACCGGACCGGCGACCGCGCCGCCGTCGAGCCGGATATCAGGATCGATAATTGTGGGTCAACGTTTTAACATGCCGCGTTCGTAGGCGGCATCATGAGCGCAAGAACGGTCGTCGACCGCGCCGCGCCGGCGTCTCCGACAGGCGATACTCGGGGCGAGGTCCACCGACCATGAGCGACGAGACACCGGCGACGGTCCTCGCGGTCGACGACGAGCCCGACCTCGCCGAGCTGTACCGGGTGTACCTCGACTCGGCGTACGACGTCCGGGTCGCGACCGGCGGCGAGGCGGCGCTGGAGCAGATGGACGAGTCGGTCGACGTCGTCCTCCTCGACCGGCGGATGCCCGACATGACCGGCCACGAGGTGCTCTCGTCCATGCGCGAGGCCGGTCACGACGCCCGCGTCGCGATGCTGACCGCGGTCGAGCCCGACGTCGACATCGTCGACATGCCGTTCGACGACTACAAGACCAAACCGGTGACGAAAGAGGACCTGCTGACGCTCGTAGAGGTGCTGCTCTACCGCGCGGAGTTCGACGAGCACAGCCAGGAGTTCTTCGCGCTGGCCTCGAAGAAGGCCGCGCTGGAGGCGGCCGGCACGACGGGGACCGACGAGTACGAGGAGCTCATCGAGCGGATGGAGTCGATCCGCGACCGCGTCGAAGACACGCTCGGCCACCTCTCCGCGCGCGACGCGTTCGTCGAGGTTCCGAGCAGCGTCACGTAGCCCGGCGACGACCGCCGTTACTCGATCTCCAGCTCCCCGTCGGCGCCGCCGCTCTCGCCGTCCTCGTCCCACTCCAACTCGAACTCGACGCTCAGCTCTCCGGGACCGTCGGCGGGCCCCTCGCGCTCCACTTTCACCTCGAACGTCGGCCGGGCCGGGGGGTCCATCGTCACCGACTCGTCGCCGCGGGTGAACGTGATCCCGCTCCCTGACTCCAGCGACTCGACGACGGTCCGGAGATACGCGGCGATCTCCTCGCGGCTCCGTCGGCTCTCCGACTCGAAGAGTACTTTTTCAGTCATAGGCGAGCGTACGCGTTCCCGGGACATAAATACCGCCGCGGCCCGGTTCCGGCGCGTTGAACACCGCCGCGGCCCGGTTCCGGCGCGTTCCCCGACCGTTTTGTGGCGCCCCGTCGAAATCATCCCTCGTGTCCGTCCTCGACTGGCTCCGCACGGTCGTCGCCGTCGCCGTCTACTGGACGGCGATCGCGCTCGGCGGGAGCGTCCTGCTCCCCGACCCGACGAGGCCGCTGGTCGCGATTCCGGTCATCGGCGGCGCCGTCGTCGTCGCGCACGCGGTTCGCGCCGACCGGCTCGTCGAGCTCGGGTACGCCGTCGGGACGCTGTGGATCGCCGTGCTGGTGCTGTCGGTCGGAACCGGCGTCGTCGACGTCGTCGCGGCGCCCGAGGGGGAGATCGCGCCGCTCGCGGACTTCCCGGCGATCGCCGCGGTCGGCACGGTCGGCCTGTTCGGTATCCTCGTCGCCGCGTACGCGGCGTTCGTCAGCCGGAGCACGGCGCGCGACGCCGCCGCGTCGGAGTGAGCGTCGCGGTCGGCGCGACCGCCGATCCGGTCACGGCCGTGCTCGGGAGAGCCGGTCCCGGCCGTGCTCGGGCGCTCCGCTCCCCGACCGCTCTCAGAACCCGTCTTCGAACACGAACGTCCCGTCCCGCTGGACGACCTCGCCGTCGACCTCGATGACGGAGTCCTCGCTCATGTCGACGATCATGTCGACGTGCTCGGCGGACTCGTTGATCGCGTTCTCCTCGCCCACCGTCTCCGGGTACGCGGAACCGACCGCCATGTGGACCGTGTCGCCCATCTTCTCGTCGAACAGCATGTTGTAGGTGAACCGGTCGATCTGGCGGTTCATCCCGATACCCAGCTCGCCGAGCCGCCGCGAGCCCTCGTCGGTGTCGAGGATCCCCGTCAGCAGGTCCTCGTTGCGCTCGGCCGAGTGCGAGACGACCTTCCCGTCCTCGAACCGGAGCCTGACCCCGTCGATCTCGCGCCCGTAGCGGTACAGCGGGAGGTCGAAGTGGACCTCGCCGTCGACGCCGTCGCGGACCGGCGCCGTGAACACCTCGCCGCCGGGCAGGTTCGCCTCGCCGTAGTCGTTGAGCGTCGAGTTGCCCGAGACGTCGAGCGTGAGGTCCGTCTCCTCGCCCGAGCGGATCCGGACGTCGTCGGCGTCGTCGAGGATAGCGACCATCTCCTCTTGGAACGCGCGCTGCTCCTCCCAGTCGAGCGAGACGGCGTCCCAGACGAAGTCCTCGTACGCCTCGGTGCTCATCCCGGCGAGCTGGGCGTGGCTCGCGGTCGGGAACTGCGTGAGACACCA
The DNA here is from genome assembly GCF_002252745.1 of Halorubrum sp. Ib24. NCBI lineage: Archaea > Methanobacteriati > Methanobacteriota > Halobacteria > Halobacteriales > Haloferacaceae > Halorubrum > Halorubrum sp. Ib24. The sequence goes on from NZ_NHOX01000016.1 coordinate 25,654, forward strand.
CGTCTTCGAGAGGCGCGTGCGCTTGACGTCCTCCATCGCGCGGTTGTAGGCGGCGTTCGCCTCGGGGTCGACGTCGGCGTCCTCCGTCGCGTTCGCCCCGCCGCGCGCGATGACGAAGACATCCGCCTCCTGATAGAGCGCGAGCCGGTGGTCCGGTTCGGTGAAATCCTCCGAGGAGCGCTTGAACGCGCGCTGAGCGCGCTTCGAGTAGTTGAGGTACACCGGGTTGGCCCCGCGGTCCCCGCAGATCTCGTGGAGGGCGACCGCCAGGTCCTCGGCCTCGGCGGGTAGCTGAATGACGACGTCGTCGCCCGACTCGATGCCGGTCGAGTGGTCGGCGATGATCTCGGCGTGTTCGCGGATGCGTGCGTCCATACGACCACCTCTCGCCGCGGGGGATTACCGGTTTTGGAAGCGGCCGGCGGTTCCGCGGCGCGGCCACGTCCGCGGGTCCGCGGCGCCGCTACTCGGTCGCGGTCCCGCGGGGCGCGAGCGCGTCGGCCAGCGCCTCGGTGTCGGGGACGGTGATGTCCGGCCGGTGTGTCCACCCCCCGTACGGGTTCTCGTGCCTGTTGAGGAACGCGCCGCGCATGCCGACCGCCTTCGCGCCGACGAGGTCGAACGTGTGCGCGGTCACGAAGGCGACCTCGTGGGGCGCGACATCGAGCGCCTCGCAGGTCAGGTCGTACGACGCCCGGTGGGGCTTGTAGGCGCCCGCCTCGGCGACCGACACGACGCCGTCCAGCTCGGTCTCGAAGTTGGGGCGGACCGCCTCGAGCATGTCGGGGTCGCCGTTCGAGAGGCCGACCAGTTCGTACTCCTCGCTCAGCCGGTCTAACGCGGCGTCGACGTCCGAATACGGCTCGAGCGTCTTCCACTGCCGGATGACGGCGCGGACCGCCTCGTCGGGAACGTCGAGGCCGATCTGTTCTGAGCCGATACGCGAGCGCGCGTCGGCTGATCTCCTTGAACGGTGTGTGGGGTCCCGGGATCAGCGAGTCGATCATCGAGTCCCGGAAGTGCATGGCGAGATACCGCCGGAGCAGGACCTCGGGGTCGTAGTCGCTCCCGTGATCGTCGAGCAGGGCCTGCAGCGCGGGGACGAGGGTCGCTTCGCGGTCGAGCAGCGTGTCCCACAGGTCGAACGCGAGCACCTTCGTCTCCTCCCGGAGCGTCTCCGCGGCGATTTCAGACATATGACGGCTGTCACACCGACGGTATGCGTTATCAAACTACGGTTCGCGGAACGGTCGCGTACCGTCCCGGGACCGCTCACCCCGTCAGCACCCACGCGCCGATCAGGAGCAGGATCCCGCCCGCGACCCGGTCCAGCCAGCGGCCGGTCCGCTCGGACCGGAGCACGTCCGCGGCGCCGTCGGCGACGACCGCCACGCCGCCGAGGTAGAGAGCCGTGAGCGCGGCGTACGTGGCGCCGAGGACCGCGATCGACGTGCCGCCGTCCCCCCCGGCGCCGCCCGCCGCGAACCCGGGAAGGAACGCGAGGAAGAACAGCGCGACCTGCGGGTTGAGGGCGTTGACGAGGAACCCCTCCCGCACGCCGCCCCCCGCCGGCGACGGCCGGTCGCTCTCGGCCGACCGCAGGGCGTCGACGCCGAGGTAGAGGAGGAAGAGCCCGCCGACGAGTTGGACGGCCCGTTCGGCGCCCGGAACGGCCCGATAGATCGCCGCGACGCCGACCGCGACGAGCGCGGTGTGGAACAGGATCCCCGTCGTGACGCCGAGCGCGGCGCGCAGGCCGGCCGTTCGATCCTCGATCCCGCGGGAGAGCACGTACAGCGTGTCGGGCCCCGGCGTCACGACGAGCGTCGCCGCCGCCAGCAGGAACAGGGCGTACGTCGAGGGGTCGACGGCGAGCGCCGTGCCGGTCATTACCTCGGAGAGCGGACTCCGCCGAGAAAAATCGACCGGCCGGGTCGCGGACGACTGACGCCTCGCCGTCGCTCGCGGTTGCGGCGTCGACAGAAATGGGTTGGGGCGGATTTGAACCTCGGTCGCTCCGCTCGCTGTCGCTCACTTCGCTCCCTGATTCGAATCCGCGGCACCATTTCGTCGACGCGGACCGCTCGCTGCCGCTCGCGGTTGCGACGTCGACAGAAATGGGTTGGGGCGGATTTGAACCGCCGGCCTCCTCCATGTCAAGGAGGTGTCATAACCGGACTAGACTACCAACCCGAGGGGGCTTACTGACGCGTTTCGTCGTATCCGGGGGACGTAATTGAACCTTTCGTTTCGAACGGCGACGGCGCGACGCGGTCCCCCGATCGCCCGCCGCTCTCCTGCGGCGATCCGAGCCGCGGTAACGGATTCTCTCGACCGCGCCGGCGCCGCCGCGGACGGCTTTCGACCGCTTTTACTGGATCGACGAGAGTCGGTCGGTATGGTCGATCTCGACGCCCGCACCGAGAGGCTCGACGCGTATCTCGACGACCGCGGGCTCGAAGCGGTCTGGTTCGCCAAGCCGAACGGGTTCGCGTGGCTCACCGGCGGCGACAACGTCGTCGACGACGACGCCGACGTCGGAGTCGCGGCCGCCGGCTACGACGGCGCGCTTCGCGTGATCACGGACAACGTCGAGGCGGAGCGGCTCGCCGCCGAGGAGCTCCCCGGCGCGGTCGCCGTCGAGTCGTTCCCGTGGTACGCCGACTCGCTGGCCGGGGCCGTCGCGGAGCGCTCGCCCGCGCCCGCCGCCGCCGACTTCGACGTCCCGGGGTTCGAGCGCGTCGACGGGAGCCGCCTGCGCCAGCCGCTCACCGACGACGACGTCGAGCGCTACCGCGAGCTGGGCCGCGAGGCGGCCGCCGCCGTCGAGACCGTCTGCCGCAACCTCGAGCCCGAGGACCCGGAGTACGAGGTCGCCGCCGGGATCGACATCTCGCTCGCCTCCCGCGACGTCGACACCCCCGTGGTGCTCGTCGGCGGCGCGGAGCGCGCGCGGCGCCTCCGCCACTACACGCCGAGCGACGCGACGCTCGGCGACTACGCGCTCGTCTCCGTCACGGCCGAGCGTGCGGGGCTCTACGCCTCGCTGACCCGGACAGTCGCCTTCGACGCCCCCGACTGGCTGGAGGCGCGCCACCGCGCCGCGGCCCGCGTCGAGGCGACCGCGCTCGCGGCGACGGAGGCCGCGGCGGACGGCAGTCTCACGGACGGGGACGCCTCCGACACCGCCGGGGACGTCTTCGACGCGATCCGCGAGGCGTACGACGCCGTCGGCTTCGCCGACGAGTGGCGCGAACACCACCAGGGCGGCGCCGCGGGGTTCGCGGGCCGCGAGTGGTTCGCCGCGCCCGGGAGCGACGAACCGGTCCGACGGCCGATGGGCTATGCGTGGAATCCGACCGTGCAGGGAGCGAAGAGCGAGGACACCCACCTCGTCGCGCCCGACTTCACCGAGACGCTGACGAAGACGGGTCAGTGGCCGACTCACGAGGTCGAGCCGGTCGACGTCGAGGGGGTCTCGACCGAGCCGCGAGAGCTGTCGGCGCCGGTGATTCGGTGAGGCTAGCGCCGGTGACCCGGTGAGGCTAGCGCCGGTGACCCGGTGAGGGCGGTGCCGGAACCGCCGGACTCAACCGGGGCGGCCTCGCGGACTAGTAGACGTACTCGCTCTCGTCGATGCCGACGTAGTCCTTCTTGACGCGGCGCTTGTTCCACCTGTAGCCGAGCAGGAGCTTCACCGACTCCCAGCCCGAGCGGTACGGCTGCGCGAGGAGGCCGTCGCCGGCCTCGGCCGCCAACATGGCGTCGGCGGCGCCGATGATCCGGTTCCAGTCGTCCGGGTCGTAGTCGGCGACCATGTCGGCCATCGTCACGTTGCGGACGACCTCGTCGCCGATCGCCTCCTTCCAGCGCCTGTTGTACGGCGCCATGTCGCCCGCGGCGGCCAGGTCGCCGGCGATGGCGCCGGTGCGGACCGCCACGTGGTCGCCGCCCTCGTGGAAGGCGGAGGTCGTCCCCATCGCGCCGCCGACCACCGCGACCCCGGCGTCCGTCGGCGAGTCGATCGGACGGGTCGACGAGATCGGATACGTCTCGGTGCCGTTCCGTTTGCCCGCCTCCTCGACGAGCGGGAAGTCCTCCTCGATATCGTACTCGTCGCCGTACTGCCACTCCAGCAGCCGTCGGACGTACTCGCCGCCCTGCGGGATCGACTCGTCGTCGGGCTCCAGCAGGGCGTACGCGTCCCGCTCGAAGGCGTCGACGTCGAGGCCGATCGGCATCGTCAGCCCGACCCGACAGACGCGGTCGTCGTTCGGGAAGATCCACGGATACGCCGTCTCGCCCGGCATCACGCCCCACCAGAAGACGAGCGCGTCTTCGACCTGCTCGTACACCGCCTCCGGGACGCGTCGGTACTCCTGGTAGGCGATGTGGTTCGCCGTCCGGGAGGCCAGCCGCTCGGAGGCGGCCGCGTCCGCGGGGAGGTACTCGTCGAGCACGCGATTCGTCACGGTGCGCTGCGGGCCGTCGGCGAGCACGAGGAAGTCGGCCCCGACCGACTCGCCGGAGGCGAGCTCGACGACGTGACGGGGATCGCCGCTCCCGCCGGTGCCGTCGGTCCCGCCCGACCCGTCGCTCGGGTCCGCCGACAGGTCGGTGTCGACGCCGCGGACGGACACGCCCGCGCGGTACTCGGCCCCGGCGTCCTCGGCGCGGTCGCGGAGCCAGTCGTCGAAGCGCGCGCGCTGGAAGGTGTAGCCGAACTTGTCGTACGACGAGTCGATACCGGTGGAGGTGAGCGTCGCCGCCTCGTCCGGCCCGCGGAACTCGGCGCGGGTCAGCTCCCGTTGGACGACGCCGTCGTCGAACTCGTCGGGGTGGATCCCCATGATGTCGACCCAGTAGTCCAAGATCCCCGCGGCGTCCGTCGAGTCGGGGCCGAGCCCGTCGCGGTCGGCCCGCGGCACCCCCTTCTCGAGGACGAGGGCGTCAGCGCCGCCGGTCGCGGCCGCGTGCGCCGCGGCCGCGCCGGCCGGACCGCCTCCCACGATAGCGACGTCTACGCGTTCCATATCCCGTGAGGTCACCCTCCGGCTATTAAATTCACGGTCCCTGACGGGGCGAACCGAACGCCTCGCCCGCGGCGGCGATCCGGACTGCGCGGACACCGGTCGCCGCGGCGGGTCGTTCAGGGACGTTGACATGGGTGTCAGCGGGCGAAAAGACACGTTTTTAGACCGCAACGAGATTTGCTCCGATACCAATGGCACGCGAGACGTGGGCGACGCGGGCGGGGTTCATCCTCGCCGCGGTGGGTAGCGCCGTCGGGCTCGGGAACATCTGGCGGTTCCCGTTCATCACCGGCCAGTACGGCGGATCGTCGTTTCTGATCACCTATCTGGCGTTCGTCGCGCTGATCGGGTTCCCGGCGATTCTCGTCGAGTTCGTGATCGGCCGTCGGACCGACCGGAATCCCGTCGGCGCGCTGCGGGAACTCGGCAGCGGCGCGTGGTCGTACGCCGGCTGGCTGTTCGTCGCCACCGGCTTCATCATCCTGTCGTACTACAGCGTCGTCGCAGGCTGGTTCCTCCGGTACACCCTCATCGGACTCACCGACGGGTTTACGATCACCGACCCGGCCGAGGCGGAGGCGCTGTTCGGAACGGTCTCGACCGGCCTCGACACGCTCCTGTTTCACGCCGCGTTCATGATGCTCGTCATCGGTATCATCGCCGCCGGCGTCAGGCGCGGCATCGAGCTGAGCGTGAAGGTGATGGTGCCCGCCATCCTGGTGTTGCTGCTGGGGCTGGCCGCCTACGGGTTCACCCTCGACGGCGCGAGCGCGGCGTACGGGTACTACCTCTCGCCGGACTTCGGAACGATCGCGGCGAACTGGACCGAGATACTGCCCGCCGCCGCCGGACAGGCCTTCTTCACCCTCTCGCTCGGGATGGGCGTGATGATCACCTACGCCTCCTACCTCGGTGAGGACCGGAATCTGGCGTCGGACGCCGGCGTCATCGCCGCACTCGACACGCTCGTCGCCGTCCTCGTCGGGTTCGTCGTCTTCCCCGTTCTCTTCACCGTCGGCATCGAACCGGGCACGGGCGGTCCCGGGGCGATCTTCGTGAGCCTCACCTCGGCGTTCGCCGGGATCCCCGGCGGACGAGCCATCGGCGTCGTCTTCTTCGGCATGGTCGGGATCGCGGCGCTCTCGTCCGCGATCAGCATCCTCGAAGTGCTCGTCTCGTACCTGATCGACGAGCTCGGCGTCGCTCGCGTCCCCGCCGCGGCGGCCATCGGCGTCGCCGTCTTCCTGCTCGGCGTCCCGGTGACGATCGACCTGATATTCCTCGACCTGTACGACAAGCTGGCGGACGGCATCCTGCTCGTGCTCGGCTCGCTGCTGCTCGCGCTGTTCGTCGGGTGGGTGATCCCCGAGATCGCCCGCGACGAGCTGGAGAGGGGCATCGGCGACATCGGCGGGCTCGGGACCGCCTGGCTCTGGATCGTGCGCGTCCCCATCGTGATCGTCGTGCTCGTCTCGCTGTACCTCGGTATCGTCGACTACGCCGGGTTCCTCACCGGCGGCTTCGCGGACTGGCTGGCGGCGCGCTGAGCGTTCCACGCCCCACCGCGGAACCGAGTTTTCGCGTCGATCGGCCCCCGGCAGAGGGGTCACTCGCGCAGCAGCGTCGAGTAATCGGCGATGACCCCGTCGACGCCGGCCGCGGCGAGCCGATCGGCCTGATACCACGTCTCGACGGTCCAGACGTTCACGTCGCGCCCCGCCTCGTGCGCGGCCGCGAGGAGGTCCGGTCCGCCCGACTCTCCGCCGCCCCCGAACCGCTCGGCGTCGAAGAACGGCGTTCCGCGAATCGCGTCGATCGGCGGGTGGACCGCGGCCGCGTCGTGCTCGCGGGCGATCGCCAGTCCGTCGGCGATCGACTCGGCCACCAGCGGGGCGACCGGCAGCGACGACCGCTCGCGGACCGCGGCGAGCGCCCCCTCGCAGAACGACGAGAACAGGAGGTCGTTCCCGGACTCCTCGGCGACGCCCAGCACCCGGTCGACGAACGGCCGCCAGACCGCCGTCCGGTCCGCGAGCGCGTCGCCGGCGAGCTTCTCGTCGGGCCGGAGGTCGCCCCGGCCCGGGTTCTTGAGTTCGACGTTCACGCCGACGTCCGGGGGAAGCGCCTCGAGCGCGTCGGCGAGCAGCGGGACGGTCTCCCCGCTGTCGAGCACCTCGGCGCCGGTGACGGTCGCGGTGTCCGTCTCCCAGACGAGACCCGCCGCGTCGGTGAGTCCGCGGTCGACGGCGGTACCGGAATCGCCGCGTCCGCCGCGACCGGAGAGCTCCGCGTCGTGAACGACGACCACGTCGCCGTCGGCGGTGGGCATGACGTCGACTTCGACCCAGTCGGCCTGACGCCCCGCTGGAACGCCGGACTCGGCGGAGCCGTCCGACCTCGCGACCCCCGCGGCCCGCTCGACGGCCGCCACGGTGTTCTCGGGGTTCTCGCCGGCGAACCCGCGGTGTGCGATCAGGGTCGGCGTCGGGCGCGCGGCGTCGGTCATATCGCGTCGAGGACGGCGTCGACGACGAGGCCGACCGCCTCGGTGACGGCCGCCTCAGCCCGCGCGAGCGGGCCGGTCGACTCCGCGTCGTCGTCGCCGTCGCGGTCGCCGGCGAACTCGTCGTCCGCCCGCCGGGCGCCGTTCGCGTCGTCGCTCGTTTCGGTCGCGTCCCTCATCGTCGGACCGCCGGTCAGACGTGCTCCTCGTACGGCTGAACGACGACGAACCCGTCGGGGCCGTCGAAGCGCATCTGGTACCGCTCGCCGGACTCCTGGCCGACCATGTCCGAGAGGCTGCGGTTGACCTCGACGCTCGGGGAGGTGCCGCCCCAGGCGACGGTCGCGCTGGGATCCGTCGCGACCGGCGTCTCCAAGACGATCGGATCGCCGTGCGTGGTGAGCGCGACGTAGCCCGGTCCCTCGAGGTAGACGTTGCTGAACCCACCGGCGAGCGAGCCGGCAAGGCTGTCGATGGTGCTGATCTCGTAGGAGAGCCTCTCCTCGAAGGCGAGGACGTCCTCCCCGTTGACCGTGATCGCCTCGCCGGCGTCGAGCTCGACGACTTGTACCTTCTTCCCGGCGTCGGCGAAGTAGACGTGACCTCGGCCCTCCACGGCCATGATCGGCGTCCCCTCGCCGGTGGCCGCTTCCTTGAGGAAGCCGGTGATCCCGCCCTCGGCGGAGGCCTTCCCCGTGAACGAGACGTCGCCGGTGTACGCGATCATCGATCCGGCCTTCGCCATCACGGTCCCGTCGACGTCGACGTCGAGGGTGTAGCTGTTCTCGCGCTGGAACGGTTCCGCGCTTTCCGTCGGTGCGTTCTCGGCTGTGAACTGATCTAGGTTCATGATGCGGGGACCGAACCATCGTGGACGGCCGCGCGCCGCCCGGTTCGGCTGGATGACACTTCCTCGCTATCGAATATGAATGTTGGTGGTCTCACGCGTGGACGGGTCCGGGTCACCGTCTCGGCGCCCCGACATCGGTCGCCCGTCCGCCGCTGACAACCCGCTCGCCCGTCCGCCGCTGACAACCCGCTCGTGTGCCGCCGGTACTACGGTCGGCGACGGCCTCTCAGTAGACGACCAGCGAGAGGTACAGCTGGCCGATCCCGGCGACGACCATCACGGCCCCGGCGACCCGCTTCAGGGCGCCCGCGTGGGCCATCACGCGGTTGGCGTTGCCGATCAGTCCCACCCCCGTCGCGACGGTCGTCGCGGCCATCAGGACGGCGACCGTGCCGGCGTACACGGAGAGGATCAGGACGGCGGCGTCGCCGGGAAGCGCGATGGCCCGCGCGACCACGCCGAGGAACACGGGCGCGACGCAGCCCGCGCCGGCCAGCGCGTACCCCGCGCCGAACACCCCGAACCCGAAGACGCTCGACCGCCGCTTCGGCAGCGGGAGCGACACCGACGGGGCGCGCCCGGCGACCACGAGCAGCCCGAAGATGACGAGCAGCACGCCGACGAGCGTCTCGAAGACGGTGATGTTCGACAGCGTCGAGTACCCGATCCGCACCGTCGCGCCCGCGAGCAGCGCGAACGTCGCGAGGACGCCGAGCGCGGCCGCGACCCCGCGCAAGCCCGCCCCGGAGACGGAGGCGGCCTCGGCGTCGACGGAGTTCACGTAGAAGCCCACGTACCCCGGCAACAGCGGGTACGCGCACGGAGAAAAGAACGTCGCCACGCCCGCGGTCACGGCGAAGGGGACGGTCGTCGCGAGCGAGACGTCGGTCATCGGTCGGCTCGTCCCCTCATCGGTCCAGCGCCCGCTCGATCCCGTTCACGAACTCCTCCGTGGTGTGGGTCCCTGACGTCGCCCAGCGCACGCGCCCCGTCGCGTCGACGGCGCGCGCGCTCGGATAGCCGCCGACGCCGAGCCGAGCCGCGAGCTCAGCGGTCGTGTCGGCCGCGACCAGCCAGTCGCCGTCGTGCTCGCGCCACCAGTCGGCGACCGTCTCCTCGCTGACCGCGCCGCCGACGTCCTCCGTCGTCACCGAGACGAACAGCACCTCGTCGCCGATCCGGTCGTGGGCCTCGGCGAGGGCCGGCATCTGCTCGGCGCACGGGGGACACCACGTTCCGAAGAAGTCGATGAACGTCGGGCGATCGGGCGCCGGAAGCGTCGCCGCGCCGTCGCGGCTTCCCGGCGCGTCGACCGTCGGCAGCGTCGTCGGCTCGATCGGTTCGTGCGCGTCCCCGCTCCCGAGCACCGCGGGCGCGCTCCCGGACGCGACGACTCCGGCCCCGCCGAGCGCGCCCGCGCTGGCGAGTCCGGCGAGGAGGTGGCGGCGCCTCACGCGGTGACCACCCGCTCAAAGTCGCTCACGAGCCGTTCGATGTCCGTCTGCGGGCCACGCGGGTAGGCGCGCTCGACGATCCCCCGCTTGTTCGCGAGAAGGATAAGCCCGTAGTGGGGGAACTGGTACTCCAGGTTCTCGTACTGGTCGGCGTCCCGCTTCTCGATCACGAGCCCGAAGTTCTCGTCCATCAGCTCCTGCGCGCGCTCGTAGCTCTCGGGTCGCAGGAAGTGCCAGTTGCCGGCGTCGAGGTCGACGCCCTGCTGGCCGGCGTACTCGCGGAGGACCTCGGCGATGTCGCGCTCGGGGTCGAACGTGAGCGCGAGGAAGGCGGACTCGTCCCCGTACCCCTCCTCGGCGGCGACCGCCTGCGCGCGCCGGAGCCGGAGGATGAGCGCCGGGCAGACGCCGTCCGGGCAGTTCGTGTAAAACGAGGTCCACAGGACGGCGCGCTCGCCCTCGAAGTCGGCGACTGACACCTCGTCGCCCGTGAGCGGGTCAGGAACGGTAAAATTCGGCATCTCGTCGCCGTAGCTCGGGTGGACGGCCTCGCTCAGGTCCCGCTCCGGCGGGCCGAGGACGGTTCCCTCGGCGCCCGAGTCGCCGAGGACGCCGAGACAGCCGGCGGTCCCGACGGTCGCGCCGACGCCGGTCCCGGCCGCGAGCGACCGCAGATAGGTGCGACGATCCATGTGTATACGCCGACCTACGTCCTCGCGCGTAAATGAACCCCGCGACTGGTCGCACCGCGCGGCGACGGCGGCGGAAGCGTCGAAGAACCCGGTCTCGGCGTCTAAGACGACGCCGACGCGACCGACGGGCGCCGAGACGGTCGTGGTACCACGACCCTCGCAAGCGTTATCCCCCAAACGCCCGTCTGTTTGGTTGCAATGGCAAACGGTAAGGTTGACTTCTTCAACGACACTGGCGGCTACGGTTTCATTTCGACTGACGACGGCGATCTCGACGACGACGAGGACGTGTTCTTCCACATGGAAGACGTCGGCGGCCCGGACCTCGAGGAGGGTCAGGAGGTCGAGTTCGACATCGAGTCGTCCCCCAAGGGACCCCGCGCGACGAACCTGACGCGCAACTAACGATTCTACCGCGGACGCCGCGTCCGCACGCACTACCGGAGCCCGTCGCCGGTCACCGAGACCGGCGACCGTTCCGTTCTTTCACGCTTATTTTTCCCGACGAGCGACGGTGCTCGACCGTTTACCCACGCTCGACGACGCCGGGATCGACCGTTTAAATACGAGTGCGGGCGAGACGGTTCACAGTGAGCGATCCGATCCCGACCGGCTGTCGGCCGGTCGACGACCTGTTGGGTGGCGGCTTCGAGCGCGGGGTCGTCACGCAGGTGTACGGCCCGCCAGCGGCCGGGAAGACGAACCTCGCGTTGGCCGCGGCGGTCGAGGTCGCCGCCGGCGGCGACCGCGCCCTCTACATCGACACCGAGGGGCTCTCGATCGACCGGTTCGAGCAGCTCGCCGCGGGGCGGGCCGACGACCCCGTCGTCGACGACGCGGTCGAGGAGATCGCGTCGCGGCTGGTGATCTCCGAGGCGTACGACTTCGACGACCAGCGGGAGGCGGTCCGCGACGCTGAGGAGCTCGCCGAGGAGGTCGAGCTGATCGTGTTGGACTCCGCGACGGGGTTTTACCGGCTGGAGCGCGCCGGCGACACCGAGGGCGGGCAGTCGCTCCGGAAGGTCGCCAAGCAGGTGACGCACCTCCTCTCGCTGGCGCGCCGCCACGACCTCTCCGTCGTGATCACGAATCAGGTGTTCACCGACCCCGACTCCGACCGCGACCGCGCGCTCGGCGGCAACACGCTCAACCACTGGACCGGGGCGATCCTTCGCGTCGACAGGTTCCCGCGGCGGGAACCGCCGGGCCACGCTGGAGAAACACCGCTCGAAGCCCGCCGGCGACTCCGTCACCTTCCGGATCGTCGCCGACGGGCTTGCCGAGGGCGCGGACGCCTGAGTGGCGCTCTAGTCGACCTCGCGTTAAGTTTGACGTGAATTGTGGTAGACGGCGAAGGCTTCGAGCCAGTTTTGAGCTGTCTCTAGCGCGACATTGCTGAAACTATTTGCAAACGATGATGTTCGTCGCTCTATTTCCCAAAAGACACGTTCGATAGCATTCCGATTTCCATGTTGAATGACTTGAAATCGATAGCCGTCTTCAGCGAGGACTGAGCCGAGATAGTCTGCGTCATCGACGAGAAATTCGACGGTATCGAGCTGATAGCGCCGGTGTAGCTCGGTGAGAAACCATCTCGTTGTCTGTTTATTTGCGGTCGGATAGAGGCTCACATGGAGGATCTCGTTCGTTTGTGGATCAACCGCACCGTACAGCCAGAACTTCTGGCCGTGGAGGCGGAGCATCTTTTCGTCAACCGCAAGCTGATCCTCGGAGATGGTTGAGATCGGCTGTAGATCGGCTTTATGAACCCAGTTATGGATAGCGACGTGACTCCGTTTGATCCCATATTGTTCAAGAAATTTACTCACCTCTCGAAGTGACATACCAGTCAAATGACAGCGGATTCCCTCTTCAATCGCCCAGCGTGGAGTCCGATCTCGCTCCACAAACGACAAGTCGATCCATGCGATACATTCGCTGAGGCGTTCGATTTCGGTCATAAGCACTCTGAAGTCGAACGCCTCATCCTCTAACTTTACGCGACCCTAGTCGAGGGAATTAAACCCTTCCTACCGTCCTGATACGTAATTAGTAACGGGGAGAGTCGACCCGGACGAGCGACGTCCTGTTCGTCGTCGCCTGCGTCCTCGCGGCCGCCCTCGCGCCCGCGGCGGCGGCCGGCGGGCTCGGCGAAGCGGCCGTCGACCGCCCGGGTCCGGCGGCCGACGCGACCGCCACGTCCCGCTCCCCGACGTCGACAGCGCCGGCGGCGCCCGCTCCGCCCGCGACGTCGACGTCCCGTGTTGTGGCGGCGGACGAGTTGCCAGCCGATCTGCGTGTCGTGGCGTTTCCCGGTCGTACAGTGAACGCCGAGGCACAGCTCGCGTTTTTGTATCGACGAGCGCGATCGTTTTCAGCGTTTGAACGGGATAGTTCGTCCGGCGGCAGTAGTGCTTGCCGGCGGTTTCACGGTCGAAGAACGTCGCGTCTATCGCGGCGTGATCAGCGGCTATAAAAAGAGTGACTCAGGCCGCTGCCTGAGTCTGGTTGCCGGTCTGGGTCTGGTCCTGCTCGTTGTCGTCGCCGACTTGCACCTGCACTTGGTTCTGATTGGTCGTCTCTGACTGAGTTCCATCTGAGGCGGCGGACTCCTGAGACTGATCCGTCGCCTGGGATTGACTCTGCTCGTTGTCGTCGCCGACCTGCACCTGCACCTGATTCTGGATGACCACCTGATCCGAATCGCTCACGTCGTCGACGTCGTGCTGCTGCTGGGTCGAGGTCTGTTCCTGAATCTGATGATGCTGATCACCGGATTCGACTTCGACTTGTACCTGCACGACGACGTCTACCTGACCGTCGCTGCTGCTACTGCTTGCTTGTGACTGGCCCTGTCCCTGACCGCCGGAGCCGCCGGACTGGGTCTGCCCCTGGCTCTGCTCGGTCGACTGGGATTGCTGGTCGGCAGCCTCGCTATCCGACTGTTCCTGGGTCTGCTGGCTGGTCTGTTCCTGAGACTGCTCGTTGCCGTCGCCGAACTGACCCTGGGCCTGGCTTTGGTCGCTGTTCTGCTGTTGGTCCTGACTGGCATCGGATTCGGTCTGGACTTGGGACTGGTTCTGCTCCGAACTCTGGCTTTGCGACTGGTCGCTGTCTTGACCGTCCTGCGACTGGGTCTGATCTTGGTCGGCTGACTGTCCCTGATCCTGGTCGTTGTTCTCACCAGACTGTTTCTGGTCGGCCGCTTGGTCGACCGACTGGGCTTGGTCCTGTTCTTGATTCTCGCCGTTCTGGTTCTGGTGTTGGTTTTGCTGGCTGTCTTGGCTTCTATCTTGATCGTTGTTCTCGCCCGACTGCGCTTGTGAGCCTTGCTGTGAGTTCGACTGTTCCTGTTCCTGAGCGTTGGTTTCACCGGATTGGACTTGACCCTGGTTCTGGCCGGCATCCTGGGCACCGGCCTGTTCGTTGTCTTCTCCGGTCTGGTCGCTCGATGCGGTCTGTTCGCTGGTTTCTTCCTGGTGTTGCGTGTTGCTCTCGCCCTCCTGACTCTGGGTCGCGTCCTGGTCGGCATTCTGCGACTGGCTCTGGTCGCTATCTTCGGCGTCCTGATCCTGTTGTTGGGTTTGCTCTCCCAACTGCCCTTGCGTCTGCTCGTTGTCCTCGCCGGATTGGCGACCGCTCTCCGTCTGGCTGACCTCCTGATCTTGCTCCTGGTCTGCGTCGTTACCCGTCTGGCCTTGGCTCTGATCCTGGTCAGCGTCTTGGTGTTGCGCCTGGTCGCTGCTCGTGGCAGATTGGGATTGAGTGGCGCTCTGGTCGGCGTTTTGCGACTGTTCCTGATCGCTGTCCTCCGAGTGTTGCTCCTGCGATTGATTCTGATCGCTCGCCTGTAACTGTTCCTGATGGTCGTTTTCGCCGTCCTGGCTCTGATCTTGAGTCTGGTCGGTGGTCTGAGCCTGATTCTGATCGGAATCCTGTCCGGACTGATCTTGCGTCTGCACTTTTGAGACGGACTTGGACTGCGACTGGGAGTTGTCAGTCCCCGTTTGAGACTGCTCCTGGCCAACGCCGCTCAGTTGGCTCTGATCCTGCCCGTTGTCCTCGCCAGTCTGAGACTGGCTTTGCTGGTGACCCGCCTCGACAGACTGTTGCTGACCGGTCCAGTCTCCTGACTCGCTGTACTCGAAGCGCGAGTCGGATTCATCACTCTCACCTCCGTCGTCGTTCGAACTGTCGCTCTCGTCGTCGTCGGACGACTGTCGGTTAGTTTCGCGAATCTCGTTCGAGGACTCTTCGGACTGGTCGTCACCGGTATTCGTCGACCGTCCTTCGTCGGCCGACGACTGTTGAGTGTCCGTCTCGCCCTCGTTCGATTGTTCGCCGGTTTCGTCGTCGGACGACTGTCGGTTAGTCTCTTGAATGACGTTCGACGTGTTGTTTGACTGGTCGTCGTCGGTGTCCGAAGGCGATAGCACGTTCGCGTCCGGCGTGTCTCCGACGAGAGGCGAACTCTGACCGCCTGCGTCAGCGACCGGTGTCTGGATGCTCCCCGAGTCACTTGGGGTCGCCAGCGGACTGGCCAGACCGACTGGGACCGCTATTCCGGCGGTCACGATGAGTACCGACAGAACCACTAGGTATGATTGTGTCTTGGTCATGTTTTTGATCATAAAATTAGGGTGGAATAATATCTCCGTAGACCTCTTTGGGGGAGGTTAGCTCTGGCTCTGGGCCTGGGTCTGGACGATCGTTTGAGACTGGCTCTGGTCGTTGTCTTCGCCCTCCTGCTCCTGCTCTTGGTCCTGGTCGACCTCCTGAGTCTGGTCCTGATCGTTGTCCTCACCGGATTGGTCCTGAGCCTGACTCTGTGCGGACGACTGGCTCTGGCTCTGGCTGCTGTCCTCGGCGTCCTGCTCTTGGGTTTGATCTTGGTCGTTGGTCTGGGCCTGGTCTTGGTCGTTGTCCTCGCCGGACTGCTGCTGATCCTGTGCCTGGGCGTTCGAACTGTCCTGAGTCTGCGTGTTGTCCTCGCCTGCCTGGTCCTGCTCTTGGTCCTGCTCCGAGTCCTGAGTCTGGTCCTGCTCGTTGTCCTCGCCGGACTGCGTCTCGGTTTGGATCTGCGAACTGGACTCGGTCTGACTCTGTTCGCTGTCGTCGGCGGTCTGATCCTGTTCAGCAGTCTGGTCGCTGTCTTGGCTACTGGACTGCTCGCTGTCGTCGGCGTCCTGTTGCTGGCCCTGACTCTGGGTGCTGGTTTGCGACTCGGACTGCTCGCTGTCGTCGGCGTCCTGAGTCTGGTCAGCGTTCTGGTTGCTCTCCTGGTCGCCGTCCTGTGAGCTGTCCTCGCCGGTCTGCTGCTGGCTCTGCCCCTGCTGGTTCGATTGCGTCTGCTCCTGATCGTTCTCTTCACCCTCCTGAACCTGTTCGCCGTCTTGGTCGCTCGTCTGGTCGCCCTCTTGGGCGTTGCCTTCGCCGTCCTGGTACTGCTCGACGTCTTGGTCGCTGTTCTGGTCCTGCGTCTGCGTGTTATCTTCGCCTTCTTGACTCTGGTCGCCGTCGTTAGAGCTGTCCTGCTCGTTGTCCTGCTCGTTGTCCTCGCCGTCCTGATTCAGGTTGGCGTCCTGCTCGTTGGACTGGGCCTGATCCTGGTCGTTACCTTCGCCGTCTTGGCTCTGGACGGCGCTCTGGGCGTTGGCTTGGTCGCTTTCTTGATCGTTGTCCTCGCCGTCCTGATCCAAGTCAGCGCTCTGGGCGTTGGACTGGGCCTGATCCTGCTCGCTATCGTCGGCGTCCTGGTTCTGGTAGGCGTTCTGGCCGTTATCCTGAACGCTTTCCTGGTTATTGTCCTCGCCGTCTTGGTCCAGCTCGTCCGTCTGGTCGTTGGTCTGGGTCTGCTCTTGGTCGTTGTCCTCGCCTGCCTGATGCTGCTCGGCGTTCTGCTCGTTATCCTGCTCGTTGTCCTGCTCGTTGTCCTCGCCGTCCTGGTCTAAGTCAGCGTCCTGACCGTTGGTCTGGGTCTGGTCCTGATCGTTGTCTTCCCCTTCCTGGGTCTGATCGGCGTCCTGATCGCTGTGCTGGATTTTCTGCTGGTAGTTATCCTCGCCGTCCTGCTCCAGGTCAGCGTTCTGGGCGTTGTTTTGGGTCTGTTCCTGCCCGCTATCGTCGGCGTCCTGGCTCTGGGTGGCGTCCTGGTCGCTGTCCTGCCCGCTGTACTGTTCGCTGTCGTCCGCGTCCTGGTCTAGGTCAGCGTCCTGATCGGACGTCAGTTGCTGTTGCTGGAGGTTGTCCTCGCCGTCCTGGTCCTGGTTTCGGTCCTGCTCGGCGGTCTGGGAGCCGGACTGGTCGGAGTTCTCACCTTCTTGGTCCGCGGAGATGTACTGCTCGATGGTGCCCGGCAGGGACTGCGACTGCACGTTGTTCAGCCCCTCTTGGGCCTGTTCGGCGGTCTGGATGGCACTTTGGATAAGCTCTTGGACAGATTCTTCGGCGTCCTGGAATCCTTCTTGGACCAGACTGGCCGTTTGCTCTTGGTACTGTTCGTTGTCCTCACCCGCTTGGCTCTGGACACCGGACTGGCCAACGTTCTGGCTCTGGTCTTGATCGTTGTCCTCACCGGCCTGTTCTTGATCCTGCTCCAGATCCGCGTCCTGACTCTGCGTCTGCGCGTTTTCCTCGCCGTCCTGATCCTGACCGGCGTCCTGTCCTATATTCTGGTTCTGTGCCTGACTACTGTCGTCAGCGTCCTGGCTCTGTTCTTGCGACAGCGAACCAGTCTGTTCCTGTGACTGGTCGTTGTCTTCGCCACATTGGTCTTGGCTTTGAACCTGCGCTCCTTGGATGATCTGCGCTTGGTCACTGTTCTCGCCGTCCTGATCCTGAGACTGCATCCAGGCGATACTCTGCTCGTCCGATTGGTCGCTGTCCACTGCACATCCTTGCTGAGCGACCGCGGCCCCACTCGCTCCGACGATGAGGCTGACGGCCACCATCAGCACGAACAAAATCCGTATGGTGCGTATTTCGATCATACTCGTACGCACTTGTGTACCAAGTGCAGGAGGCACAACTATTCATTGGGTAATTGTTATATCCTGCTTGATTTGATTCTGAGAAATTACTTACATTATAACCAATCTCTGTTATTAATTGAGTCGAGAATTTTAGACTACAATAACATATACCCGCTATAGCAATTTTTAACGCTCTGTTGAATCCGCAGAAGTCGATGGGATAGCGTCGCTCTGAAGATGGAAGCGAATCGGACGAGTCGGAAGTGGCCAAACTACTCTTCCGCTTCGTTAAGCAACTCGTATCGCCGGCTCAAAAGCGCTGTGCCGCCAGTCCAACGGCGGTAAGCGATCCGACTGGCAACGGATTTCCCGGGTGGTCGCACGTAATGCTCCACTTTTTGCGGGTTCACATAGATGCGACGAAGCGTGAGATCGTCGATTGGGCGAGTGCAACAGATCGCGTTCGTGGCCTGTTACAGTTGGCTCGGACGGCATTTCCCGCACCCTCAACGCTGTACCGGTCGTTTAAGAGGGTGCCCAAGTCGGTGTGGCGTGGCCTTCTTCGGGAGTCCGCGAACATCTGCGCTCCGGGCTCGCATGGAGCCATCGATGCCACAGTCTTCGAGCGGGAAACGGCATCGAGACATTACCAACACCGCTCGGATCGCCACGTACGCACGCTAAAAAAACGACGGCGCTGGTCGATACAACCTCGTGTGCCATCCTCGACATCCACTGGTTGGCACACTGGCCTCGCAACACACAAACTGGCCGTCGAGTCCCCCTTCGCAACACCGAGAAAATCGACAGTCTCGCCCGCGACAAAGGCTATGACGACTAGTCTCTCCGGGACGCCCTCCGATCGGAAAGCGTCGGCCCTTGCTGCGTCACCAGCTGTTCGCTGCCTACGATCACGTCCACAACGCACGGTTGGAAAAAGAATTATACGGCCAGTGCTGGATGGCCGAGACGCCTTTTCGGCCATCAAGTGTCGATTCAGCCCCGCTGTCCGCCCTCGCGTATGGTACCGCGAGTTCCGCAAACTCGTGTTGACCGCCGCAGTCTACAACCTCAAACAGACTCTCAAACAGTGATCCCCGCGCCGTCATCGGATTCAACAAAGCAATCTTTAACAAAATATGAGCCGCTGCTGTGTGAACCATCGTGTTCAGATAAGGATGAAGAGTGGGGCGATGTGTTTTCTGAGTGGTTGATACCGGAAAACACACGCCTCAGCGGTAGCATCGACCAGATCGAATTAGCTTTTGTGGAACGAGAAGCGACACCGAGATTGTTGATATAGCTCGGTATTCAGCTCTATCTCGCTGTTCTGTCACTTTCGAAACCGTTTCTATCCTTAAGATATTCAGTGTCGAATGTGTTCGTTCAATCGTCCATAATTGGGTTCACAAGGGCGAGCTACAGCCCGAAGCTGGGCGGTGTCCGGATCACGTTGCGGTTGATGAGACTGTGATCCGGCTGAACGATGAACAATATTGGCTGTATGCAGCCGTCGATCCCGAGACAAACGAATTGCTCCATACAACGCTTGAACCGACGACTGGCTCAGATCGTTCAGCTTCGCATGGAATCAGCTCATCTGAACACGATGGTGTGAATATTCAAAAATTATAAATGAGTATGTGAATTATAAACAATATTTGTTCGAAATACAATGTTCTCTTGTCGCTTTCAATGATTTCGTCCGTCTATCGGTAGCTTCGTCAAACAGGAGAAAGCGTCGGCCTCAAGGATTTATTCTCCGATTAACGGTATCAAAATCGGGTTCCGAATGAGCTACAGATGCGTCTCGAAGTGATCGACCCCACCCGATGGATCTGGTGAATCGACAGAAGGCGTTTGATTTCACTGTTTCACGGCCCGCTCGATGTTGGAGACCACACACATCAGAACGATCTCACAGCGAAACGGGAGGCTCGACGCGACGGCGACCGTGACGAACGTTGGCGGACTCGCCGGCGAGAACCGCACCGTTGAGCTCCGGCGGACCGACCCCGCGAACGCGACCGTGACCGTCACCGACGCGGAGACGGACACGACCGTCGCCGCCCCCGACGTCGCCGTGCTGAACGAGGGGCGCGTCACCGACGACGCCGCCGTGAGCGTCGCCGTCGATCCGGGCGGGTCCGTGAGCCCGAGCTCGATATCGATCGACGGGATCGGGGTCGACGATACCGGCTTGGGGTCGTTCACCGTCTCGATCGGATCGAGCGCGCCGGCGGGAACGTGCACGGTGACCGCCTCCACGGCGGACGACTCGCGAACGACCGCTTTCGAGGTGGTGAGCGGCGAGGACGACGGGGACGGTGGCGGCGAGAGCAGCGGAGGCGGCGGGGCCGCGGCACCGGACGACGACGGGGAGACGGCGGACTCCGGGAACGAAGCGACGGAACCGACGAACGAGACGAGCGACCTGACCAACGAGACCGGCGCTCCCGCGAACGAGACGGACGATCTGACCAACGAGACCGGCGCTCCCGCGAACGAGACGGGCGAATCGACCGGCGAGGGAGAGCCCGTTGACGACGAGCCGTCGGACGACGCCGACGGGGGAGACGGGACAGCCGGTGGCGGCGGCCCGGGCGAGTCCGACGGCGACGACGGAACGGGGGCCGACGAACCCGGCGCGCCGGACGACACCTCCGACGACGAGGCGCCCGGATTCAGGCCGATCGCCGCGATCGTCGCGCTCCTCGCGGCGACGCTCCTCGGGCGGGCGCGGGCCGGGAACGGCTGAGACCGCCATCGCAAGTTGAGACCGACATCGCGAATCCCGTTCCCGGCCGGGAATACCGAAAAGGCGCGGAAAGCGGCCGGAACAGTCGAACGCCGTCGAACCGCCTACCGGCTCACAGCTGGCCGAGCTTGCGAAGCAGCTGGCCGCGGTACTCCTCGTCGGCGTTGACCCCTTTGATCTCCAAGACGTTGCGCTCCAGCTTGTCGAGCGCCACGTGGAAGGCGTGCTCGGCGCCGTACCCCTCGCCGGAGCCGCCGACCTGGCCCTCGTTGGTCCGGAGGCGGATCTGACACTGGATCAGGGGCGTGCCGCGGAGCTTCTCCTTGTGGGCGTGGAGCCGGACGTGCGCGTGGATGACGTGCATCGCGGCGTACTTGTCGGCGACCTGCTCGATCGACTCGACGATGTGCCCGCGGGTGGTCGTGTCCAGCAGGTCGACGTTCGTGATCTGCACGTCCATCGAGTCCTGCTCGGTGAACGTGAGCGCCCGGAGCACGTCAGTCTTCGTCACCATCCCGGCGACCGTGTCGGCGCCGTCCGGCGTGACGACGAGCCCGGAGACCCTGTTGTCGAACATCCGCTCGACGACCGCCTGGGCGGTCTCGTCGGCGGTCGCGGTGACGACGGGGCTCGACATGATGTCGTAGACGGGGATGTCGAGCATGCGGTCGATGTCGCCGGCGCGGTCGCCGCTGCCCTGTCGCTCCTGGTCGCGGACGACGAACTCGACGATGTCGTTGGTGGTGACGACGCCGACCAGTTGGCCGTCCTCGTCGAGGGCGGGGAGCCGGGAGATCCCGTTCTCGCGGAGGCGGTTGATCGCGCGGCCGACGCTGTCCTTCTCGTTGATCCCGATGACGTCCTCGGTGGCGACCTGCGCGACGGTGATCGCGTCGAGGCTGTCGAGGACGGCCTCGAGGATCTGGTCGACCGTGACGATCCCGTAGAGCTTCTCCCCCTCGTAGACGGGCGCGATCTTCACGTCCCCCTCGACGAGGAGGCGGGCCGTCTCCCGCCCGTCCTCGTGGCGGTCGACGGAGGGCGCGGGCTTCATGACGGCCGACACCTTCGTGTCGTCCTCCATGCGCGAGCGCATGAGCTGCTTCTCGCCGACCACGCCGGCGTACTCGCCGTCGTCGGTGACGACGATCCCCTTCGGGTTCTCGCGCTCGAAGATGGACCGGACCTTGGCGAGTCGCGTGTCGACGTCGACCTCGACGTATTCCGGCACCGCGATATCAACGATATTCATGTGCAAGTCGGGGATTCGTCGCGCCGGGTATTGAAAGTGCGGGAGGCGTGTTCGACGGTGAGATCGCTCCCGCCTCGGTGGTGTCAATTCGCATTCATTTCCGCTCGAACGGCGAGGGAAAATATCGGCGGTCCACGGCGACCGGAACCGGTGAAAGCTTTTTGACGGCTACCCTCCGAGGGTGAGCCGTGTACGACGCCGTCGTCCTCGATAAGGACGGGGTGCTCGTCGGACGGACCCCGTTCAACACGCTCCGTGAGGCCGCCTGGGACGCGTTCGTGAGCCTCGGCGTCGAGGATCCCGACCTGGCCCACGTCGACGACGTCGCCGTCGGCGTCGACCCCGCGACGCTCACCGACATCTGCGAGCGCTACGGGATGGAGCCGGCGGAGTTCTGGCGCGTCCGCGACGAGACGGCCTCGAACGCCCAGATCGACGCGGTCCGAGCGGGGCGGAAGACGCCGTACGAGGACGTCGACGCGCTCCGCTACCTCGACGCCCCGCTCGGCGTGGTCTCCTCGAACCGGCAGGCGACCGTCGACGCCGTCCTCGACCACTTCGGTCTCGCCGGGCGGTTCGAGGTCGCGTACGGGCGCGAGCCGTCGATCGCCAGCCTCTCGCGGAAGAAGCCCTCGCCGTACTACCTCGAACGCGCTCTGGAGGACCTGGGCGCCGAGACGGCGCTGTTCGTCGGCGACAACGAGTCGGACGTGCGCGCCGCCGACAACGCCGGCATCGACTCCGCGTTCGTCCGGCGTCCGCACCGCCGCTCCGCGGAGCTCTCCTGCCAGCCGACGTACGAGATCGACGACCTCCACGACCTGGTGAGCATCTGCGGGCGGTCGCCGGTGGACGCGGCCGCGAGCGATCGGTTTTAGCCGCCCGCGGCGCGGTCGAGAGTACCCACCCGTGACGCGGTCGAGGGGGTTCGTTCCTCGGACCGCAACCACTATTCAGACCGCGACCGAGATGCCGCCCGTGTCCTCGCCCTCCACGAGTCCGGACGCCGACGCCCGCCGCTCGGCCGTCCGG
Organism: Halorubrum sp. Ib24; assembly: GCF_002252745.1. Lineage (NCBI taxonomy): Archaea > Methanobacteriati > Methanobacteriota > Halobacteria > Halobacteriales > Haloferacaceae > Halorubrum > Halorubrum sp. Ib24. The sequence goes on from NZ_NHOX01000016.1 coordinate 48,199, forward strand.
CCGATCGCGAAGCGGTACCGCCGCGCCGAGCGCGCCGTCAGCTGGCTCGTCGCCCTGTCGGTCGCCGGGGCGTTCCTCGCCGCGTTCGCGCTCGCCGATCTGCTTCCCGCGCTGGCGGTGGGCGCGGTTCTCCTCGTCGCGGTTCGGGCTCCGTTCCTGCGTCGGCGCGGGACGACGAGGCTCCTGACCGACGCGTCCCCGGAAGCGGTGACCGAGGCGTTCGCGTCGGCGACGCCGCCGGTCCTCGCGTTCCAGTGGGCCGTCGCCGACGAGGTTCGCCCGACCTCGGACGGGGCGGGCGGGGCGTAAGAGCACTCGTCGCTCGTCGGGCTCCGGACCTACTCGCTGGAGATAGCGACGGAGACGGAGGCGCACCCGGACGGGAATGCGACCGACGCGGACCCCGCTGACCCCGCGAGCGACGACGGCGTCGCTCCGGTCGCGCGCGTCCGGATCGAGGGGACCCTCGACGGGGCGCCGTGGGGCGCGTACGCGGTCTCGATCCGGGACGCGGCCGACGGGGCCCCGGGCGAGACGGTTGTCGACGTCGAGCTGCTCTCCCGGCGGCGGTTCGGGCTCCGCAGCGTTCCGCAGGCGCTGGTCGCGGACGCGTACTACGCCGACGCGGTCGCGGCGCAGGGGTACGCGGTCGCCGACCGCGACGTGTCGTTCGCGGTGTCTCGGTAGGACCGACCGGACGGCGGAGGCGTCACGCGAGGAGCTCGCTCTTCGGCGCGTCGACGACGGTCCGAGAGACCGCCTCGTCGTCTTCGACGCCCCGGAGGTCGACTCCGCGGAGGCGGAGCGCGACCGCGGCGTCGGCCCGCTCCGCGTCGTCGCGGGGTCGGACCGTCTCGGTCTCGCGCTCGCCGTCGCCGTCCTCGCTCCGGTGGACGATAGCGAGTTCGCCGTCGTCGAAGGCGACGTGTTCGACGTCTCGGTAAGAAACGGTCGTCGTCCGTTCGCGGGCCACCGACGCGGCGACGCCGCCGACCGCGGTGAGCAGACCGAGCAGGCCGATCGCCGTCTGCGCGGTCCCGCCGCCCGCGAGGAGCCACTCGGCCGCCGCGGGAACGATCGCCGCGAGAGCCGCGATCCCGCTCCAACCGCCGTCGCGGAGGGCCGACGGGAGGCGCCCGGAGACGAGGGCGCTTCCGGCCGCAGCGACGCTTCGAGCCACGCCGCGGCGGATCCGGAGCTCGCCGGGAGCGACGCGGACGGACCCGCGGGCCGTGGCGAACGACCACGTGCGCGAGCGGCTCATCGACCGCACCGCGTCGACCGTCGGTCGAGAGGGCGAGCGCCGTCGGTTCGGGAGCTCCGTTCGCGGCGAGAGGTCGGAGGCACCGCCGCTGGGCGGGGACGCAGTGGGACCGTTCGCATGGAGGGATACCGTTCACTGCGCCGGCGAGGCACTTATAACACGGAGCCGCGCCGGGTCGGCGTCGGTCGCTCCCGACCCGAATCGGCGCCGATCGCTCCCGACCCGAACCGGTGCCGGTCGCTCCTGGCCCGAACTGGCTCCGGTCGTCGAGCGCGAGAAGCCGGACGCTTTTTGACTCGGTCGGCCCTCGCAGCGTCATGGACCTCCCGCCCGTCGGTCTCGGTACGATGGGGATCGACGACCCGGACGCGGTTGCGACGGCGCTCTCGGTCGGCTACCGCCACCTCGACACCGCGCGGATCTACGACAACGAGGCGGCCGTCGGCGAGGGACTCGCCGCGAGCGAGGTCGCCCGAGACGAGGTGACCGTCGCCACGAAGCTGTGGATCGACGATCTCGCCCCCGACGAGGTCGGCCCGGCCGCCCGCGAGAGCGCCGACCGGCTCGGCGTCGAGGCGATCGACCTGCTGTACGTCCACCGACCCCGAGGAGCCTACGATCCCGAGGCGACGCTGCCCGCGCTCGATCGGCTGGTCGACGAGGGGCTCGTGCGGAACGTCGGCGTCTCGAACTTCGAGCCGGCCCAGTTGGACCGCGCTCTCGACGTCCTCGACGCGCCGCTGGCGGCCCACCAGACCGAGCTCCACCCGCTGTTCTACCGGCCGGAACTCCTCTCGCACGCCCGCGAACGCGGCTACGACGTGGTCGCCTACTCGCCGCTGACCGGCGGTCGGGTGCGCGAGGTCGACGCCGTCCGTTCGGTCGCGGCGGCGCACGACGCCGCGCCCGAGGCGGTCGCGATCGCGTGGGCGACCGCGAAGGAGCCGGTCGCCGCGATCCCGAAGGCGTCGAGCGAGGCCCACCTGCGCGCGAACCTCGCGGCCGCCGACCTCGACCTCGCTCCCGATGAGGTCGCCGCGATCGACGCGGTCGAGCGCGAGGAAGAGCTGTTCCCGGAGTAGCGTCAGCCCAATCGATCCATCTTTGTGTATAATATGCCCCGAGAGAACACCGAGATCGGCACGATCCCGCGTCACTTTTGTACCGCCTCGCTCTCGATCTGAACATGACCGAGAGCGCGAACGGCGCGGGCGGCGACGCACCCGGCGACGACGACCCGGACGCGACGACGATCATCGACGGGGAGTCCGTCGCGGCCGACGTGCGCGCCGACGTGGCCGCGCACGTCGAGACGCTGGCGGACGCCGGCGTGACGCCCGGGCTCGCCACCGTTCTGATGAGCGACGACCCCGCGAGCGAGACGTACGTCTCGATGAAACAGCGCGACTGCGAGGAGGTGGGCATCGAGAGCGTCCACGTCGAGATCGACGCCGACGCGCCCGCCGACGAGCTGTACGAGACCATCGACGACCTCAACGACCGCGACGACGTCCACGGCATCCTGGTCCAGCTACCCGTCCCGGACCACGTCGACAAGCGGAGCGTCCTCCGGCGGATCGCCCCCGAGAAGGACGTGGACGGCTTCCACCCGGAGAACGTCGGGCGGCTCGTCGCCGGCGACGCCCGGTTTAAACCCTGTACGCCACACGGCGTCCAGAAGCTCCTCGCGGCGTACGACGTGGAGACCGAGGGCGCGGACGCGGTCGTCGTCGGCCGGTCGGACATCGTCGGGAAGCCGATGGCGAACCTCCTGATCCAGAAGAGCCCGGTCGGGAACGCGACCACGACGGTCTGTCACTCCCGGACCGAGGGCCTGGAGGGGAAGCTCGCGGCCGCCGACATCGTGATCGCGGCCGCCGGGATGCCCGAGTTCGTCGACGGCTCGATGCTCAAGCCCGGTGCGACCGTGATCGACGTCGGGATAAATCGGGTCGAGGCGGAGACGGAGAAGGGGTACGAGCTCGTCGGCGACGTGGACTACGAGTCGGCGACGGAGGTCGCGGGCGCGATCACGCCGGTCCCCGGCGGCGTCGGGCCGATGACGCGGGCGATGCTCCTTCACAACACGGTGAAGGCAGCGGGGATCCAGTCCGACGTCGCGATCGACCTCGATTAGGCGGAACGGCGACGGACGCGCTCAGTCCCGCCGAAACGTCCCGGTCGTCGCACGACGCGGTCGTCGCTCGTCGGGGCGTCCGCCTACGTCTCGGGTCGCCATCGCCCCCCGATCTCGTCGCGGGGATAGTCCTGGTACGTGCCGTTCAGAAACGTGGTGACGCGCCCGTCCTCCTCGCTGAGCGTGACTCCCCAGAGGACGTCGTCGCGGAGCGACGTCTCCAGGGCGCTCATGTGTTTGGTCCCCATCCAGTCGGGGAACTCGAGGTCCTCGACGTCCTCGACCTCGCCCCGGTAGGGGTTCCGGACGCGCACCATCTGTTGCTGAATGGTGCCGTCGCCGGTCACGATGACGGCGCCGTCTCGGCTGAACGCCACGTCCCGGGCGACCTTCGTGAACACGTCGCGCGACTCGGTGACGACGCGGCAGCGGTCGACCGGCCACTCGTTGTCGCCGAGGGGGTCCGTGTAGTCGGCGAAGTTCACCTCCGCGACGATGAGGATGTAGAGACTGGGACCGCTCACGTACTGTTCGCCCCACTTCTCGAACTCCAAACTCAGCGACTCGGCGGTGTACCTGATGTGATCCATCAGGCTCTGGCTCGTCGCGTACTTCTCGAGCACCTCGTCAAGCGCGTTCATGTGGTGTGTGTACACACGTCTCAAACCATGTTAAACCCTCTCAGGGGTTCGGCGCTCGCGCCGCCGACCGCCCAGTCGCCGTCGGCCGCTCAGTCCTCGTCCCCGGCGGCCGCGCGGTTCCGAATCTCGATGCGGCCCTCGATCTCGGGGTCGATCCCGTGCTCGCGGGCGTAGGCGGCGAGCACCTCGTACTGGATGTCGGCCTCGTCGATCCGGTGTCGCTGCCCGAGCGTCGGGAACTCGTGTTCGGAGTGGAGCAGGTACTCCGAGACGGCGACGGTGTAGCGACGCTCCGGGTCGATCGGCTCGCCGCCGACGGTCGCCTCCAGGACGAGCTCGGCGTCGTCGTCCCAGACGACCTCGGCGTTCGAGACGTGTCCGTGCCACCAGTCGTCCTCGCCGAAATCGACGTCGGGCGCGGCCATCTCGCGGAACACGTCGTGCAGCTCCGCGCCGGTGACCGAGGCGAGCGCCACGGGCTCCTCGAACGGGATCAGGCTGATGAGGTCGGCCTTCGTCACCTCGCCCGCCCACGGGTCGCCCTGCCGGAGCCCGCCGGCGTTCGAGAGCCCCACGTCGGCGTCGTGGGCCCAGCGGAACGCGTCGGCGACGATGTTGCCGACGCGGCACTCGCCGCCGTGGACCACCTCGCCCGTGCGCTCAATCGGCCGGTCGACGACGTCGAAGGCCTCCGAGAGGTCGGCCGCGGCCATCCGCTCCGCGAGGGCGTCTTCGAGGCCCGGCGCCGGATCGGCGCCGTCGGGCTCGTGGACCGTCGCGGTCGGGACGGGAGTTCCGGCGTCGTTCGCCGCGGCGTCGCCCGACCCGTCGGCCATCGCGTCGCTCGGAGCGCGTCCGCCGAACTCCACCTCGGCCACCGTCTCGCCGTTGACGCCGGGGCGGACGATCCGGGTACCGGCGACGACGTCGTTCCGGCGGCTGTGGACGTGGCCGCCGAGGATCGCGTCCACGTCCAGCGCCCGCGCGAGGTCGTCGTCGCCCGCGCCGAGATGGGAGAGGACCACGGCGTGATCGAGCGCGTCGGCGTCGGTCCCGCTCGCCCCCTCGGCGACCGCGGCCCGCATCTCGGCGAGGGCGTCGCGCGCGGCGGCGACCGGGTCGTCGAATGAGAGCTCGGCGGCCATCGGGTTCAGCGAGTCGGTGGCGGGGTCGGTGACGCCGACGAACCCGACCGCGGCTCCGTCGACCTCGCGGACCGCCCACGGGACGACGCCCTCGTCGCGGCCGAACGGCTCGCCCGCCTCGTCGCGGACGTTCGCGGAGACGAACGTCGCCGGCGCGTCGGCGACGAGCCCGCGGAGCGCGTCCGGGCCGTAGTCGAACTCGTGGTTGCCGAACGTGTCGAGCTGAGTGCCCGTGGCCCGGTAGAAGTCGAGGACTTGCCGCCCGCTCGCGACCAGCGACAGGACGCCCGGCGCGGTCGTGTCGCCGGTGGCGACGACCGCGGCGTCGGGGCCCGAGAGCGCCCGGATCCGGCCGGCGAGGCGAGCCGCCCGCTCGGGGGCGTCGAAGACGTTCTCGATGTCGGAGTAGTGAACGAGACGGACCATGCGATGTCAGACGGGAGGGGCGAGCGACGCTTAAAAAACGCGGAGTCCGGCGCGGGCGGCGCCTCGGGTTCGGCACGGCCGACTCCTGACTCCGGGGAGCCGATTCCCGCCCCGTGACTCCCGCTCGCACACGCGAGGGACATTGAAAGCGCTTTTATGGACGTCCGGACTACGTCGGGTCACAGCCTCTGTGGGGTTGATGATGTGCCGTTCCGTTAGGGACCGACCACGGGACGGACACGCGAGCCCGCACGGAGGATAGGTGAACAACATATGCCCGTTTACGTAGACTACGAAACCCCAGCCGACCTCGCCGAGCGATCGCTCGAGGCGCTCGAGGTCGCTCGAGACACAGGCACCGTGAAGAAAGGAACCAACGAGACCACCAAGGCCGTCGAGCGCGGCAACGCCGACCTCGTCATCGTCGCGGAGGACGTCTCCCCCGAGGAGATCGTCATGCACCTCCCCGAGCTCGCCGACGAGAAGGGGATCCCGGTCGTCTTCGTCGACACCCAGGACGACGTCGGTCACGCCGCGGGCCTCGAGGTCGGATCGGCCGCCGCCGCCGTCGTGGACGCCGGCGACGCCGACGACGACGTCGAGGACATCGCCGAGAAGGTCGCGGAGCTCCGATAACCACCCATGAGCGCAGAAGAGGGTATCGACGACTCGACCACCGCCGAGGTGATCGAGGTCGTCGGCAAGACCGGGATGCACGGCGAGGCCATGCAGGTCAAATGCCGCATCCAGGAGGGATCGAACCAGGGCCGGATCATCACCCGGAACGTCCTGGGCCCCGTCCGCATGGGCGACGTGCTCCAGCTCCGGGAGACCCAGCGCGACGCCGACTCCATCGGAGGCCGATAACCAATGGTCGAGACACGCACCTGCGACTACACCGGCGAGGAGATCGAGCCCGGCACGGGCACGATGTACGTCAAGAAGGACGGACAGATCCTCCACTTCGTCGACTCGAAGGCGGAGAAGAACTACTTCCTCGGCCGCGAGGCGCGCGACCTCGAGTGGACCGAGGAAGGGCGCGACCACGGTGGCGAGTAGATGAGCCACCACGACGAGCGCACCTTCGTGATGGTGAAGCCCGACGGCGTCCAGCGCGGTCTCATCGGCGAGATCGTCTCCCGCTTCGAGGAGCGCGGCCTGAAGCTCGTCGGCGGCAAGTTCATGCGCATCGACGAGGCGCTCGCCCGCGAGCACTACGGCGAGCACGAGGACAAGCCGTTCTTCGACGGTCTCGTCGAGTTCATCACCTCCGGCCCCGTCTTCGCGATGGTGTGGGAGGGAGCCGACGCGACCCGACAGGTCCGCGCGATGGTCGGCGAGACCGATCCCGCCGAGTCCGCCCCGGGCACGATCCGCGGCGACTTCGGGCTCGACCTCGGCCACAACGTGATCCACGCGTCGGACCACGAGGACGAGGGCGCGAACGAGCGCGAGATCGACCTGTTCTTCGACGAGGACGAGCTCGTCGACTACGGCCTCGACACCGCCGCGTGGGTGTACGAGGACGAATCGCACTAACGGCGCACGAAGCCCGGCTTTCCGCTTTTCGACGCCTCCGAGGAACCGCGAGCGGTCGCTCCGTCGACACACCGCGTTTCCGGTGAACAATCGTCAACGTTCCCGCGGAGTCGTGCGGTTCTCTCGCCGCTGACGGTTATAAACTCTCGCGGCGAGCTCCCAGTCGAAGTCGGAGGGCGAACGGCCGCTCAGTCGTCGAGCGCCACGACGCGCCCGTCATCGGTGACGACGAGCACCTCGTCGGTCCCGTCGCCGGTCGCGTCGGCGAACAGCGGTCCCGCGTACACCACGGCCCCGCCCACGTCGCCCTGCGCGATCGCCTCGCCGTTGGCGTTCAACACGAGCACCTCTCCCCCGCGGTTCACCGCGACCGGCCCGGGCTCGCCGGTTCCGCGGACGTCGGCGACGCCGGGGGCGTTCACCCGGGTCTCGCCGCCGTACTGCTGTTTCCAGGCAACCTCGCCGTCGCGGAGGTCGACCGCCCAGACGCTGCCGGCGCCGCCGACGTAGATCCGGCCGGGGCCGGCGTCACCGACCGTGACGGGGAGGTCTTGGAGCCCGACCTCGAACCGCCCGGAGCCGTCGGCGAGGTCGACCGTCTGGAGGTTCCCGCTCGTTCCGCCGAGCGCGAGCACCGGCCCGTCCGGCGCGTCGACCGCGGTCCACGTCAGCGGCGTGACGGCCGGCGTCGCGGTCCAGCGCTCGTCGCCGCTCGCGTCGAGCAGGCGGATCGTCGCCCCGTCGTCTCCGACCGTCGCGACGGCGACGCCTCGGGGCGCCTCGCCGCCGTCCTCTGTCTCGAAGTCGGCGATCAGCGGGCGGCGGTCGATCCCCCCGTCGACCGTCGTCTCGAAGACGGGGTCGCCGTCGGCGTCGACGGTCACGACGGCGCCGTCGGTCGCGGCCGCGGCGACCTCGGCGTCGCCGTCGGCGTCGACGTCGCCGACCGCGGGCCGGGTCGCGCCCGAGCCGCCGACGTCGACGGCGAACCGGGTCGAGCCGTCCGTCGCGTCGAGGACGACGAGCGAGCCCGACTCCGTCGTGAACGCGACGACCGAGTCGCCGCCGAGCGTGTCGGAGACGAGGCCGCTGATGCCGGGCGGGCCGCCGCCGGTCCCCGAGCCTGCGCCGCCGCCGGAGTCGTCGTCCTCACCGGAGTCGTCGTCCCCGCCGGCGGCGTCCCCCGTCGCCATCGCGGAGAGCGGCGTCCGCCACGCGACGACGCCGCCGACCGCGGTCGCGCGGACGACTCGCTCCCCGTCTGCGGTCGTCGACTGGACGACGATCGGGTCGCCGTCCATCGTGGCGACGACGGCGCCGCTCCCGTCGTCGCCGCCGACGGGCTCGGTCTCCCACACGACCTCGGCGTCGACCGCACCGTCGTCGATCCCGACGAACGCGAACAGCGCGACGCCGACGCCGGTCGCGCCGCCGGCCAAGAGAATCAGCGTCGCGAACAAAACGCGGCGGTCCATTGCCGACACGTTCGGGCGTCGCGGGCATACGGCTGTCGGATGCGGCGGGCGACGATGTCGCGGACGACGGGGCGGACGGTTCGAGCCATGGCGACGACGGGGCGGACGGTTCGAGTCACGGGCGAGTCACGGGCGGGCTACAGCAGTGTGGTGACGTTGTCGGCGTGGTCCGCGCCCACGAGCTCTCGGAGGGCGTCGGGGTCGCGCTCGCCGTTCGCGTTCACGAGGTAGACGGCGCCGTCGCGGTCGCCGTACGCCCGGTGGAAGTCGTACGCGAAGCCGTACACGTCGACGTCGGCGGCGGCTTCGGTCTCCACGGGCGGCCGCGAACCTGCTCGTGGAATTGTACTCGACGAGGCCGGTTGGCGGAGCTCGCGGCGTGCCGGCCCGGTCGTCCGCGGCCGCCGGGTCTCTGCCGACCTCGGCGATCCCCGCCTCGACGATCGGAACGAGCTCCGCCACGTCCGCCCGGACGCCCGGCTCCTCGGGGACGGCGCCGTCGCGGACCGCCGCGAGGGCGGCGCCGACCGCGCCGCACCCGGTGTGGCCGACGACCGCGAGCACGTCCGTGTCCGTGTGAGCGAGCGGGTAGGCGACGCTCCCCGAGAGCACGCGCTCGCCGTCGACGACGTCGCTCACGCGGTTTCCGATGTTGCCCGCGGTGAAGAGGAACCCCGGTCGATCGACCGACCACATCCCCTCCTGTGAGACGCGCGAGTCGGAACAGCAGACGGAGACGACGGGCGGTCGCTGCCCGTCGCGTCGGGCGGCGAGCTCGCCGGCGGCGGCGGACTCGACGTGGTCGTCGTTTCCGTCGAGGAGCTCGGCGAGGAGTTCGCGGCTCATAATCAGCAACTCCCGGTGGGCGTTCAAAAAGGGGCCGGACCGAAGCGGGACGGACCCAAAAGGGCAGGGCCGGGACGAGCCGACCGGATCAGATCACGAACCCGACGATCTGAAACAGGAATCCGAGGACGAACACCGCGATCAACGCGACCGTCGCGACCACGACGGCCGGTGCGAGTGTCTCCTCGTTCTGGTCGAGGACGAGGCGACTCGTATGAGAGACATGGAAAGCCTCGTCGCCGCGGGGTTTGAACGCTTCGCTCGCGTCCCGGGGCGGGCGTCTCCGCCGGCCGAATCGCCGTCGAATCGGCACCGCGACGAGCCTCCCGCCGTCGAAGAGAACTTTCTTTTACCTCTCGCCGGACCGTACTGGTGGATGAGCGACGGAGCGCGACAACTCGCCGGACCGAGCGGAGGTGTCGATGTCGAACCGTGACTCGGTCGACGGCGGGGACACCGCCGGCGCGTTTGCCGGCCGGGGCGGCGATGAGACGGGCGACGCCGAGGCCGGCGCCCTCGCGGTCGTCTGCGGGCTTCCGGGCGTCGGCAAGACGACGGTCGCCGAGCGGATCGCCGCTCACGTCGACGGCGAGATCCTCCGCACGGACGTGATCCGGAAGGAGCTGTTCGGGGACCCGGACTACTCCGACGCGGAGACCGAGGCGGTGTACGCGGAGCTGATCGACCGGGCCCGCGAGCGCGCCGCCGACGGCGACGCCGTCGTGCTCGACGCCACGTTCGCCGACGCCCGCTTCCGCGCCGATGTCCGGGAGATGGGCGAACGAGTGGCCGAATCGTTCGACCTCGTGGAGGTCGAGTGCGACGAGTCGGTCGTCGAGCGTCGGATCGAGCGCCGCGACGGGATCAGCGACGCCGACTTCGACGTCTACCTCCATTTCAAGGATGTCTTCGATCGGATCGAGACGGCCCACGTGACCGTCGACAACTCGGGCGCGGAGGCGGAGACGTTCGCGCAGGTCGACGCGGCGTTCGGCGCCGAACCGGGCGGCGGCGAGTGATCGGCGGGGACGACGGCGCCGCCACCGCCGGGAGTCCCTCCACCTCGACTCGTGCTAGCGATTCGCACGGCGAACGCACACACGCGTCTCCCATCACTTATACCGACGAACGCACTACGGACTGTATGAGCGAAGAATCCGGGCGTCGGAACCTCCGAATGCCCTCGGACGACGAAGTGTTCGCCGTAGTGACCGAGCACCTCGGCGGGAACCACGTCCGCCTGCGGTGCGTCGACGGCGAGACGCGACTGGGCCGGATCCCCGGCCGCATGAAGTACCGGACGTGGATCAGCGAGGGCGACGTCGTGCTCGCGGAGCCGTGGTCTTGGCAGGACGAGAAGGCGAACGTCGAGTGGCGATACGAGGACGACGAGGCGGACCAGCTGCGGCGCGAAGGACACATCCAGTAGTCGTTTTCGAGCGGCCAGTGGCCGCGTTCGTCCCCGTTCCCGCCCAGCGGGTAGCGACCCGGTCAGGCGAACAGGAGGACGATCACGGCCACGAACAGGAGCTCGCCGCCGACGAGGAGGACCGCGACCAGCCAGTAGCGGTAGGTCCAGAGCCACTCGGCGGCCCGGTTCCACCGCTCCGAGAGCCGACCCGCTTCGGCGGCGTCGCTCTCGGTCCCGCCGCGCCCCCCGACGTACGCCTCGTCGAGGCGCCAGCCCCCGTCCGGGTCGTACGTCGCGGGGACCCGCGTCCCGACCACCTCGTCGACGTCCAGCTGCGAGACGCCAGCGGCGTCGAGGAAGGAGAGGAACGCCTCGGACTCGGCGAGCGACCCGTCCCGAGGCGCCGAGAAGCGTTCGACGTGGGTCGCCCCCCCGTGAGGCGGTCGGAGCTCGACCACGACGCGGCGATCCGTCGACCGCACCGCGGTCACGACGAGGACGCTCTCCTCGTCGTTGAGATACGCCTCTCGGAGGCGACGCTGCACCTCGTCGTCGACGGCGTCCGTCGCGTCCAGTGAGTCGTCGACCGACTCCGTTACCTCGCCGTTCGCGTCGATCGACGACTCGGCCGCTCGCCCGTCCTCGGCGGGGTCGTCGGGCATTCGATCGGTGGTTGGCGACGCGCGCTCATAAGCCCGTGGCAGCCGCGGGCGAGACCGCCCCCGCGGGCGCCGACACACCCGCGAGACCGCCCCCGCGGGCGCCGACACACCCGCGAGACCGTCCCGGAAACCGTTTGAACGTCGGCGCCCACACAGTGGTATGCGCGAAGTGACGCTCCTGATCCGCCACCGCGGCGGGCCGGAGTCCGAGGTGAGCACTCGCCACCCGGAGGTGACGATGCGGTCCGTCTCGTCGATGACCGGCCGGGGGACCGAGCGGAAGCGGATCGTGGAGCTCCGCGGGCCGACAGAGGATATCGAGTCGTTCATCGACGAGTTCCGCGCGGCCGACGCCGTCGTCGAGGCGGAGCCGCTGTCGCCGGTCACCGGCAACCACGCGTACGTCGCGGTCGTGGTCGACAGCGAGGGCTGGGAGGGTATCAGAGGCCGGCTCTCGGAGATGGGGATCCACTACCGAACGGGGACGACAATCACCGCCGGAATCGAGCGCTGGACGGTGTACATCGAGGCGGACGACGACCTCGCCGCGATGATCCGCGAGCTGGAACGCGGCGACAACGACGTCGAGCTCGCGCGCAACGTCGAGATGGGGTCGATCGAGCGACCGCCGGGACTGCCGGCCTCGGGCATCCTCGACGGGCTCACCCCGAGACAGCGGGAGGTGCTCTCGACGGCCATCGCGGTCGGCTACTACGACCACGGGAGCGGCGTGGGCGTCGAGGACGTCGGCGACGAGCTCGGACTCGGATCCACGACGGTGTGGGAGCACCTCTCACGGGCGGAGTCGACGGTGATGAACGCCCTCTTCAACCGGTTCGAGGGGCAGACCGAGTCGGACCGGAGCGAGCGGTCGACGGCGGGGGAATCGCCGGAAGACGAGTGACCAGATCGGCGTCCGAACAACGCTTTTGTAGCTACGGCGTTCAGCGACGGGTATGACAGAGGGTTCGGTGTCCGTTCCTGTCGAGCAGTACGAGCGGCTCGCGGCGCTCGCGGCCGCCCGCGGCGTGACGCCCGAGGCCCAGCTCGCCCGCCTGATCGACGACGCCTACGAGGGGCTCGACGGCGACGCGGAGCCGCCGGAGTCGCTCCCGCTCGGGGTCTGCGACGCGGACGAAGAGGAGTAGAGCGATAGCGGCCGCGGTCGCTCGCGGGGCCGCGAGCGTCACTCGTCGTACGGCCAGCGACCGCCGGTCTTCAGCTCCGTGACGTAGCCGTCGGCGATCGACTCCCGGATCGCCGCCCGAGACCGGTGCGCGACCTCGTCGCCGCCGGCCGCGCCGCCGCCGTCCGTGGCGAAGCGGTACGTCGCTTCGGCGACCAGCGTCGCCACCTCTCGGAGGTCGCGCGGGTCGAGCTTGTCGAGCGTGTCGGCGTGGGTGTGGCCCCACCCCCGTCCCGACCGCTCCGACGTCGTCGACGCCATCACCGCCGGGATCCCCTCCTGCACGAACGCCCACTGATCGCCGTGCGGCGAGACCGTCTCGCCGGTCGTGATGGGGGCGTCGAACGCCTCGGCCACCGACCCGAACACCGCTCCCATCCCGTCGAAGCCGTTCGTTCCGACGCGGAGGTTCCGGGAGTTACAGGCGCCGTCGAGGTTGACCACGCAGGCGATCTCGTCGCGCGGCGTCGTCTCGGCCGCGTGGTACGCGCCCCACAGGCCGATCTCCTCCGCGCCGAACGTGACGACGCGAACGCGGGGGTCGAGGTCGCTCTCGACGGACGCGAGCAGGCGGCCGACCTCGGCGACGAGCGCCGACCCCGCGCCGTTGTCGTTCGCGCCGTCGCTCACGTCGTGGGCGTCGACGTGGGCGGTGAGGAACACCGCCTCGTCGGTGTCGGGCCCGACGTCGGCGACGGCGTTGACCGAGGTCGTCGGCTCGTTCCGGCAGTCGACTTCGATCGACACCTCGGGCGCGTCGGGGACGTCGCCGCCGCCGTCGCCGGCCTCGGCGGCGAGGCGCGCCAGCCGCTCGCCCACCTCCTTCGAAACGCCGACCGCGGGGATCGGCCCCGGTCGGTTGTGGTAGCCGACCTCGCCGGTGGGCGGGAGCGCCCCCTCGACGTGGTTTCGGAAGACGAAGCCGACCGCGCCGCGCTCGGCGGCGGTGACGTACTTCTCCATCCGGTGGATCCACCGGTCGTGCGTCTCCGGCGTCCGCGAGGAGGCCATCGCGACCGCGCCGTCGAGGGCGTCGAGAGCCGCCGCGAACTCCTCGTCGGTCCCGTCCCCGACGTCGACGAGGGGGGCGTTCGCCTCGCCGGCCGGCGTCCCGGGGAGCGCGATGACCTCGTGAGAGCGCTCGTGTCGGCGCTCGACGGGACCCGAGAGCTCGATCGCGGAGTCGCCCCGCCACCAGCCGGGGATCTCGAACTCGTCGAGCCCGGCGTTCCGGAGCCCGGCGTCCTCGAAGGCGGCGACGACCCGCTCCGCGCCGCGCCGCTCGCCGACCGACCCCGCCATCCGGTTCCCGATGTCAGTCAGGTCCGTGAGGAGGTCCCAGCCGAAGTCGCTCGTGCGCGCGTCGCCGACGACGCGGTCCGGTAGCGCTGTCATACGACCCGGTTAGACCGAGGGCGAAAAGGGGTTGCGGGAAGCGGAACCGCGGTCGATCACTTCCACTCCTCGACGTTCGCCGCGGCCTGGAGTTCGCCCTTCGCGCGCCTCGGGGCCCGCCGCAGCGTCAGCGTCAGCACGCCGGCGTAGAAACAGCCGACGAGTGCGAGCACGATCGCCCCGGGGATCGCGCCCACCGCCGCGGTCGCGACGACCCCGCTTCCGGACGGCGTGAACACCGTGAGCCGGACGACCCACGCGGCGATGAGGACTGAGAAGAGCGGCGCGTACACTCGGCGGAGCCGCCGCGACATCGCCTCGACGGCGGGGGTCTTGATCGTCGGCTCGCGGAGGTCCTCGACCAGGAGCTCCCGCCAGTTCGACTGCTCGACGCCCCCCGGGTCGAGGGCGTTCGCGAACACGTTCTCCTCAAGCAGGCGCACGCGGGACCGCCAGACGTCGAACATGCGATACCGACGGGTCTCGATCCCGAGGAAGACGCTGAGCATCACGAGCCCGATGAGAAGCACGTAGTGGGGGCGCGACTCGTTGGAGAAGGTCCACGTGAGCAGCGACGCCGTCACCACGACCGCCCAGTTGGTCGTGCGGTCGATGCGGGTCCGCCACGAGCTCGTCCGCCCGAGCTCGCCGCGGTAGGTGTGGCCCATGAGCGAGAGGAGGTCGGAGCGGTCGCCGGCGGCCTCGGCGGCCACCTCGCGCTCTTCGCGCGACCCGGAATCGAAGTCCTCTGGCGGTTCAGACATACCGTCTGTACCGGGTCTGAACGGGTAAAACCCGCCGGACAGCGGGACCGATCTGAGGGGAGAGGGGGCCGCGAATTTGCGGGCGAAAGGCGGTCCCGACGACGCCTCAGGCCGGGTCGGCCTTCGTCGTCTCGACCGCCACGTCGTCGGGGTCGACGCCGATCCGGGCGAACTGCGTGCGGACGTGCTCCTCGGCCGCGTCGAGCGCCGCCGACTTGGTGTCGAACCCGCGGGGCATCGGCTCCTCGAAGGCGACCCGGATCTCCTCGCCGTCGACGGTGAGCGCCGAGCCGCCGCTCTCGACCTGGTAGAAGGAGTCGCACACCCAGACGTAGGGGGCGTCCTCGTCGGGCGCGCCCTTGTACGTCGGCGGGTCCTCGCCGCGCTCGAACACCGTCCCGGTGAGGTCGGTCCCGCCGCCGCTGCCGCGAACCAGTATCATACCGACGATAGGGCCCCGACGCGGAAAAGGGGCCCGAGACGGGCGCGAGACGCCCGAGACGCCGGCGGCACCCGCGACGCTCGCGACGGCCCGGGCGACCCGGAGGGGGAAACGCTTTCGGCGTGGCGGCCGCTGATTCGCCCATGACGCTGGAGGACTTCACCGAGTTCACCGACGACGAGGGCGACGGCGGGGGCGACGCCGGCTCGCCCGCCGACCGCGACACCGACGACGCGCCCGGAGCGGAGGGAGCGGCTTCGGAAGGCGCGGCGACCGGCGACGGCGGTCGCGCGGTGTCCTCGGGGACCGAGGGCGACGAGGCGGACGACGACGGGTTCGCCGCGTACGACGTGGAGCCGGCGGGCGAGGACGCCGGGCTCGGAGTCGTCTCCGTCTCGCAGGGGCTCCGCGTCGCCGAGGAGGCCGAGGAGACGACGCTGCGGGCGTTCGTCACGACCGGGAACCGCGAGTCGGTCCGGCTCGGGAAGTACCTCCTCGTCCCGTACCCGGACGGCGAGCGGCTGTTCTGTCGGATCACGGGGCTGGAGTACGCGCAGGAGTTCCGCTCGGACGACGCCACCGAGATCCACGCCCGCCGCCAGATGCGCCGCGACGACTTCGCGGAGCGCGACTACAAGTTCATGGCCGAGCTGGAGCCGATGTCCGTCGTGTACGGCGAGGGCGACGACATGAAGCGGCGGATGACCGACCGGGTGCCGAAGCCGGGCGCGGTCGTCGAGGAGGCCTCCGACGACGCCGAGATCAAGACCGGCCTGAAGATCCCCGAGGACGGCGTCTTCCTCGGTCACCTCTCCGTCGGCGGCGAGAAGGTCCGGACGGCGGCGGAGCCTCCGACCGTCGACTACCGGGTGAAGGACGACTACACTGACGGCGACCCGCTCGCGTTCCGGCACACTCTCGTCGCCGGGGGGACCGGGTCGGGGAAGACCCACGCCTCGAAGAACGTCCTCCGGCAGTACCTCGACTCGGACCGCACCTACCCGACCGGCGACGGCCGGGAGTCGCGGATGGCGGTCGTCCAGTTCGACCCGCAGGACGAGTACGCGCAGATGCACGACGACAACCCGGACCTCGACGCCGACTTCGCCCGGCGGTTGGACCGGGAGGGAATCGCGCACGGCGGCCACGACGACGCGGTCGCGCTGGTGCCCCGGGTCGCGAACGCGACGTACCCCGGCGAGGGGCACCGCGCCGAGCGCGTGGAGTTCACCATCCCGTTCTCGCTCGCGCGGGACATGCCGTGGCTCGTCGCCGGCTCCGGGCTCAACGACAACCAGTACCCGGCCCTGCTGACCCTCCTCAATCGCTTCTTCGGCGACTACGGCGACTCGGGCACGTACAGCCAGTTCCTCTCGTACCTCGACGACCCGGCGCTGAAAGCGGAGCTCGACGAGAGCGGCCGAGTCCACGAGGCGACGTTCGACGCCGTGAAACGCCGGGTCCGGGCGGTCCCCGGCGGCGTGTTCGACCAGGACGCGAAGCCGATCACGGAGTTGGACCACACCCTCGTCCGGCCCGGCGGCCTCTCCGTGGTGCCGACGTACCACCTGCCGACCTCCCGGCAGAAGGAGATCGTCGTGCTCGCGGTCGCGGGGCTCCTCGTCGACGATAAGCTCTCGAACGACCCGGACAGCGACCGGATCGAGGAGACGCCGCTCCTCATCGGCATGGACGAGGCGCACAACTTCCTCGCGGACGCCGACAACGTGCAGGCCCGGAAGGTCGTCCAGAAGTTCACGGAGGCCGCCAAACAGGGCCGCAAGGAGCGTCTCGGCCTCTTCCTGATCACGCAGGACCCGCAGGACGTCGCGGAGTCGGTGTTCAAACAGGTGAACACGAAGATCGTGTTGAACCTCGGCGACGAGGACGCCATCAACAGCGTCAACATCCCCTCGAACCTCGCCGGCAAGGTCCCGTACATGGAGAAGGGGCAGATGGTGGTGTACTCGCCGGACAACTCGGAGCCGGTGGAGCTGATAGGGCTCTCGAAGTGCGTGACGCGCCACGGCGAGTAGGCGAACGGGTAGTCGGGTCGACCCGTTTTCACGCGACCGGATCCGCCGTCGCCCTTTTTCAGGACCGGCCGAGAAGCGTTGTCTATGACCAAACGGATCCTGGTGGCGGTCGACGGCTCGGATGAGGCGACCGAGGCGCTTCGGTTCGCGGCCACGGAGTGGCCGGACGCCGAGCTGACGGCGCTTCACGTGATCAACCCGGCGGACTCGACCACCGGCGCCGAGGGCGGGTTCCCGGGCGCGGTCGACCAGTGGTACGACAGCGCCAGGGGCCGGGGAGAGCGGATCCTCCGCGAGTCATCCGAGGCGGTGGACCGCGATATCGACACCAGACTGGAGGTGGGCCGGCCGACCGCGACGATCCTCGGGGTCGCCGGCGGCGAGGCCGCCGTCGGCGACGAGGACGGGACGGAGGGCACCGGCGAGCCGTACGATCACGTCGTACTCGCAAGCCAGGGCCGGACCGGGATCTCTCGGATCCTCCTCGGGAGCGTCGCCGAGGGGGTCGTCCGCCGCGCCGACGTGCCGGTGACGGTCGTGCGGTAGCGGGACGCGATCCCCTCGCCGCGGGCGTCCGGCTACTCGGACGAGTACGCCGGCGCTCTCAGTTCTCGACCCGGTCGGCCTCGACGATCTCGCCGACGACGGTCCAGCCCTCCTCGTCGGGGCCGGATCGGCCGAGCAGCACCGACTCGTGGTCCTCGGCGGTGATCAGCCGGAACTCGGCGTCGCCGTCGGCGTCGGTGCGGACGCCCTCGCCGCGGAACTCCCGCTGGAAGAACTCGGTCGAGGAGAACTCGAAGACGCCGGTCTCGCCGTCGTCGAGGGTAAGCCTGACCGGGCGCGGCTGCACGTTGTGGATCCGCTTCGCGATCGGATGGAGATCGGGCATGGTCTCGGGTCGGCCCGGTGGGGGAATAAAACCGCGGTCCGCGGCACGTCCGCCCCGAAACCGGACTGACCGAGCGCGACCCGACGACGGTCGCGGGACCGTACGTGCTTATCATGTCATAGAGCGTAAACTAATCCGATACCCAATGATATCCGCCTCACTCGACTACCTGCGCGACGGCGACGACGCCGTCGTCACCGTCCTGATCGGCGGCGTGCTCCTGCTCGCGAGCCCGCTCATCGTGCCGTCCATCCTCGTGCTCGGCTACGTCTCCCGAGTCCTGCGGCTGACGGCGGACGGCGACGACGAGCCCCCGGTCTTCGACGAGTGGGGCGACCTGCTCGTCGAGGGAGCGAAGGCGTTCGCGGTCACGCTCGTCTACTCGCTGGTGCCGCTCGCCGTGTTCGCCGTCGCCGCCGTGGTGACCGTCGGCGCGTTCGTCGTGGTGCCCGGCGGCGGCGGGTCCGGCACCTTCCTCGGGAGCTTCGTCGCCGGCGTCCTCGTGTTAGTCATCGGGATCGCCGGGCTCGCCGTCTCGCTCGTCGGTCTCTACGTGACCCCCGCGGCGCTGGCCGCCGTCGCCGACTCCGGGCGGCTCGGAGACGGGTTCGCGGTCGGGGCGCTCTGGACCGTGGTCTCGAAGCGGGCGTACGCGACCGGCTGGCTCACCGCCGCCGCGGTCGTCCTCGCCGGCGCGCTCGCTATCGGCGTGCTCTCGGTGGTTCCGGTCCTCGGGACGATCGCGGGGCTGTTCGTCCAGTTCTACGCGCTCGTCGCCGCGGCCGCCGTCATCGGCTGGACGTGGGCCGACGTGCGGCCCGTCTCGGCCGAACCGGCGGAGTCGGAGCCCGCGGAGCGGCCCGCGGTGTAGGCGACTTCGACGCTGAACGAACGCATCAAAAGCAGTCGACGCTGAACGAACGCATCAAAAGCAGTGAAAAGCGGCGACCGCCGCGTTACTCGTCGAGAACGTCGTCGTAGTCGCCGGCGTCGACGCGGTCGTCGAACGTCCGGGCGTCCTCGCCCTCGATGGTGACGCCGAGGGAGGCGCAGGTACCGCCGACCTCCTTGGCGGCGTTTTTCACGTCGTACGAGAGCAGGTCGGTCGACTTCTGCTCGGCGACCTTCTTCACCTGTTCGATCGACATGTCCGCGACGAAGTCCGTCTGGGGCTCGCCGGAGCCCGTCTCGAACCCGGCCTCGTCTTTGATCAGCTCGGCCGTCGGCGGGACGCCGACCTCGATCGTGAACGAGCCGACGTCGTCGTACTCGACGGTGACGGGGACTTCCATCCCGTCGAACGCGGCGGTTTCGTCGTTGATCTGCGCCACGACGTCCTGTACGTCCACCGGCGTCGGCCCGAGCTCGGGACCGAGCGGCGGGCCGGGGTTGGCCTGCCCGCCGGGGACGAGCGCTTCGATAGTTCCAGCCATGTCCGTACGAACCCGGCGATGACTTTTAACGGTTGTTCTTTCGGGTAGCGGGAGCCAGCGGTTCGCATACCTCGGAAATCGAGCGGTCGCGGCCGGCGAGTCCGGGAGTCGCGGGCGGGGTCGAATCGGGCGAGGACCCCGGACGCGGTCGCCGGGCGAAGGCCCGGACACGGTCGCCGTCGGTGGTTGGTGGTTTATATAAACGGCAGCGTTACGACTCCCGTATGGGTACCCACATCGTTCCGGTCGGCTTCGACTACGACCGCATGATCGCCCCGCTCATCCGGGACCAGTTCGACGTCGACCGGGTGATCCTGTTGGAGGGGACGGTCGGTAGCGAGGCCAACGTCGAGTACTCGCGGAACATCGCCCGGAAGCTGGAACAGGACTTCCAGAGCCTGCTCGGCGCCGAGACCGTCCGCGAGCGCCTGACCGACGTGTACGACTACGACGCCGCCTTCGAGCGCGCCTTCGACCTGATCAACGCGGAACTCGACCGCGACGGCACCGGAGAGGAGGGGAGCGGGACCGGGGGCGAGGACGCCGCGGACCCCCCGGCGGAGCGCGAGGTGTGGGTGAACCTCTGTTCGATGCCCCGGCCGGTCTCGTTCGCGTTCGCGACCGCGGCCCACTCGATCATGGTCGAGCGGCAGGACGACCGCGACCGGATCCACACCTACTACACCGCCCCGGAGAAGTACCTCGAGACCGAACTCGCGGAGGAGCTCCGCGCGAACCGCGACCTCCTGCGCGAGCTGGTCGAGAGCGACGCGGTCGACGGCGACGCGATCGACGACGGCCGCGTCGCCGACCGGCTCGACACGACGACGGACCTGTTAGAGGAGTTCGACGAGCGCGGCACCACGATCGGCGCGAAGCGCATCGGCGACAGCCACGTGATCGAGCTCCCCGTGGCCTCGTTCCAGAACGTCAAGCCGTTCGAGGAGCTCGTCCTGTTCACGCTCGGCGAGCACGGCGAGTTCGCCTCCGTCTCGGAGCTGGCGGAGACGCTCGCGGCCGACCTCAACGAGGAGTACACCGACTCGTTCCGCTCGAAGGTGATCTACAACGTCGACCGGCTCGGCCCCGGCGGGAAGGGGTACATCGAGCAGGAGGAGCGCGGGAAGTCCTACCGCACGACGCTCTCGCGGATCGGCCAGCTCTGGGTCCGGGCGCACGCGGACGAGGACCGAGAGCTGGCGCGGTAACTCGGGAGCACTGCGAACGTGGTTCGAACCACGGCTATGTGGGTCTGCTGAAATCCTCAGTCGATGACACAAACCGTGTGCGAGATACAGAGGATGTAGTCCTCACCCACCTGGCCGCCTGAACGTGTAGCTTACCGCATCTGCGTCAACTGTGAGGGTGCCGGCGTCGTGATCCACGACAACCGCAACGGTGTCATCGTACGTGAAATCGTGCAATGGCATCCCAGTCTGGAGCGTCCCATCGCGCGACAGTTCGACACGTGCAGAGCCGAAGTCGATGTGAATCCGATCATCAGTAGCCGTTACATCACCCGCACGACCGAATCGGCGTAGTTCATCAGTCAGTGTCTCCCACTCGTTGAATTGCACTCGTGGTGTCATCCGTCGTTCAATCGTGATGCCGCGTTCAGGAAAGTCTTGATACGAAATCTAGGCCACCGAAGTAACGCGGAGCACTACGAGCGATCCACCAATTGGTAACATACTCATGCAACAGTTAGAGCGTGGATGCAGCACGCCTGTCAAGACCGTGGCGATAGCCGTGGTTACTTATGTGATCTAACAGTGAGACCCGTCGGCCACCGTGTCGACGACGGCGTCCGGTGGGATAACCGTGGACAGCATCAAATCGCTTGCCGCCGGTCTCCACACCCAACTTGAGATATTATAAGAGGAGTATAGAGATTCATATGGACAGTAGACAGCTCGGTATCTCTATACCCCACAATATGTAAATTATATAAAATTAATACGGGGCCCTAGGAGTGACCACCCGTGGAGCAACCACAACAGACGGACGATTTGAAACGCCGGACCGTCCTCGGTCTGGCTGGTGGGACCGTTCTGGGACTGCTCGCGGGCACGGCCGGTGCGAGCGAGTCAGGGGTGAGGAGTGGGGCGTCAGGTGCCGACGCGGCGAGTGCGTTCGACGGCTCGCAGACCGTCAAGCTGGAACAGATCGGTCGCTACGAGGGGCAGAATCTCTTCGACGAGGGTGGCGCAGAGATCGTCGCCTATCACGCCCCGACCGAGCGGCTGTTCGTGATCAACGCCAACATTGGCGGCGTCGAGGTGCTCGATGTCGCGGACCCGTCCGATCCGACGCCCGTGGAGAACAGTCCGATCGACGCCGTGGGCTCCCTCGACGCCGTGGGATCTGCGAACAGCGTGGCGACGTCTGAGGAGCTCGTCGCCGTCGCGCTCGAGGCGACCGTCGCACAGGACCCCGGGCTAGTCGGCTTCTACGACCCCGAGACGCTCGAGTTCCTGGGCACCGCGCCTGTCGGCCCGCTCCCTGACAAGGTCACCTTCACTCCCGATGGCGAGCGGGTGCTCGTCGCGAACGAGGGTGAGCCGACGGAGAACTACGCGTATGACCCGCAAGGCTCGGTCAGCATCGTCGACCTCTCCGAGGGCGTTGACCACGCCACGGTCGACACCGCGGGATTCCGGCGGTTCAACGGCCGAGAGGACCAGCTCCGCCGGCAGGGCATCCGCATCTTCGGGCCGAACGCGAGCGCCTCGCAGGACTTCGAGCCGGAGTACGTCACGATCAGCGACGACTCGCGGACGGCGTGGGTCTCACTCCAGGAGAACAACGCCATCGCCGAGATCGATATCCGGCAGGCGCGGGTCACACGCCTCCTGCCACTGGGGTTCAAGGACTTCAGTATGGCAGGGAACGAACTCGACGCCAGCAACGAGGACGGTGGTGTGAACGTCCGCAACTGGCCGATCAACGGCATCCTCCAGCCCGACGCGATCGGCGCGTACAGCCCGAACGGGCAAACCTACATAGTCACGGCGAACGAGGGGGACAGCCGCGACTACGACTCGTTCAGCGAGGAGGTGGAGGTGTCGGAGCTCCGACTCGACCCGGACGCCTTCGACTTCGACGAGATCGAGGGCATCGACACCGTCGAGGAACTGCAGGCTCCCGAGAACCTCGGGAACAAGAACGCGACGACGACGCTCGGCGACGTCGACGGAGACGGGCTCTACGAGGAGCTCTACGTCTTCGGCGGGCGGTCGTTCAGCATCTTCACTACGAACGGCGAGCTGGTGTTTGACAGCGGAAGCGACTTCGAGGACATCACGAGCGAGCGGTTCGGCGAGGACTTCAACAACGACAATACGGAGAACACGGGCGACAGCCGCAGCGACAACAAGGGCCCCGAACCCGAGGGACTCGCGCTCGGCCAGGTGGGCGACCGCCACTATGCGTTCATCGGCCTCGAGCGCGTCGGCGGGGTCATGGTTTACGACATCACCGATCCCGAGGAAGCCACGTTCGTCGACTACGTCAACAACCGGGACTTCGACTTCGACATCCAGGGCGAGATCGCCAACGGCGACGCCAAGGCGAGTGCCGCCGGCGACCTCGGCCCCGAAGGGCTCGACTTCGCGACTGCCGAGGAGAGTCCTACCGACGACCCGCTCGTGTTCGTCGGCCACGAGATCAGCGGGACGACGGCGGTGTTCCGCGTGATTAGCGAAGAAGAGGGCGACGGCGATGACGAACGCGAGGATGACGACGACCGCGGAGCTGGCAGTGAGGACCAGGGTAACGGGAAGGGCCCTGGTAACGGCAACGGGAAGAGTAACGGCCGCGGTCGGTGACGCCGGCCCGGTAGCCATCGAGTCGTCCCTTTGGCCTCGGAACGGCTCCCTGGACCGTCGAGGCTGACCCGACCGGTGCCCGCTTCCTCGGTCACCGCCGTCCCCTGACCGTTCAGGAGGTTGATGCGCCGCTGTCTGGGTCCGTTCGCGACTGTGACAGCGTATATGTAATATCCTACACAACCAGTTATATGATAAACAGAAGGTTTTGACGCGAGAACACTCTGAAAATTTGGAGCTTCCCAGGCAGGAAAGTGTAGAGGTCATCAGAGTGCGTCGTTGTGAGTGAACTCAACAAAATTTTGGCAGACAGGTTGGTAAATACGCGCTCTGTATGCAGCATAGCTCTGATAACATATCGCCGACTGAGGATTTCAACAGAGCCGGATATGTAATTATAAACCGCTCCCGCCACGGCGAACGCCTCCGACTCAGGCGCTCGTTCATACGTCGTTGCTGACGCGGTGACCGGCTCCAAAGCCCCAACCGCGCCGAACCGCACCTCACGCCTCCCCAGCCTCGCGGCTCCCTCCGGTCGCCGCATCCCTCGCGCTCGGTTCGCGCCCGCCGGGCGCTCACCGGAGCGCGCCACCGCGGTTATTTAAATAGGTCCCCCGGCCTTTCTCTTCGGTTTATACCCCGCGTCGCCGGCGGCGGTTCGACGCTCGAGCTCCGCCGCGCCCCGCACGCGCGGCCTGCGTCACGATTCTGAGAGGGGGGTGCCGTTACCGTCTCGTTTTTATCCGTGGGACGGGGACGATCACGCCATGACTTCGGCGCGGGACCGCGACGCCGACGCCGCCGACGCGGAGACCTTGGACCGGGACGACTTCGGGTTCGCCGAGCCCGCCACCGACCAGTCGTTCGGGAACGCGCTGGCGAAGGCCCGCGACGGGACGCGCCTCACGGTCGACGACGCGACCGAACTGCTCGCGACCGGCACCGACCGCGACGGGATCGACCCGGTCCGGAAGGAGGCCGTCCTCGAGGCCGCCGACCGCCGCCGCCGCGAGGACGTGGGCGACGAGGTGACGTTCGTCGCCAACCTCAACAACAACGTCACGACCGCCTGCAACACGGGCTGTCTGTTCTGCAATTTCAAGGACTCCGCGCACGCCTTCGAGGCCGACAGCGACGCGGACCACGCCGGCTTCACGAAGCCCCCCGCCGAGTCCCGCCGGATCGTCGAGGACGCCCTCGAGATGGGGATCTACGAGGTGTGCTCCGTCTCCGGGCTCCACCCCGCGCTGGCGCTGAACGAGGAGCACCACGAGGTCCTCGCCGGGTACGACGACCCCGAGAGCGCGGTGAACTACAGGCCGCCGGAGCGGTACGCGACCGACCCGGGCACCTACACCGAGCAGATCGAGGCGATGTCCGTCGGCGGGGTCCACCTCCACGCGATGACGCCGGAGGAGGCGTACCACGCCGCCCGCGGCACCGACTGGGAGTACGAGGCGGTGTACCGCGAGCTGGCGGCCGCGGGGCTCGACTCCGCGCCCGGCACCGCCGCGGAGATCCTCGTCGACGAGGTGCGCGACGTGATCTGCCCCGGAAAGATCCGGACCGACGACTGGGTGGCGGCGATGGAGGGCGCGACCGCGGCCGGGCTCGACGTCACCTCGACGATGATGTACGGCCACGTGGAGACGGTCGCGCACCGCGCGGAGCACCTGAAGGAGGTCCGCGACCTCCAGGACCGCACCGGGGGGATCACGGAGTTCGTCCCGCTCTCCTTCATCCACCAGAACACGCCGCTGTACCGCCACGGCGTCGTCGACTCCGGCCCCTCGCGCGACGAGGACGAGCTCGTGGTGGCGGTCGCGCGCCTCTTCTTAGACAACGTCGACCACGTGCAGGCCTCGTGGGTGAAGTCGGGCGACGCCCACGGCCTGAAGCTGCTCAACTGCGGCGCGGACGACTTCATGGGCACCATCCTCTCGGAGGAGATCACTAAGCGCGCCGGCGGCGAGTACGGCGAGTACCGCTCGTTCGACGACTACGTCGAGATGATCACGGCGATCGGCCGCACCCCGGTCGAGCGCTCGACCGACTACCGAACCCGGCGCCGGATCGACCCCGACGACGGCCCGCACGGCCCGCGGCTCGGCCCGCGGGCCGACGGCTCTCCGATGCTCCCGAATCGCTCGCCCGACGGTCCGGGCCCGGGCGGCGAGTCGACCGAGGCCGACGACTGAGGCGGGGCGCCGCTCGCCCCGCGGTCTCACCGCCTCCCAGCGCGCTGGAATCACCCGAATACTCTTTACAATGGTACACGTTAGCATGCATAAGATGCCCGCGTCAGACGTACCAGCCGCCGGTTCGGAAAGCGACGCCCCGGACGAAGACGGGGACGCCGACCCGGACCGTCCGAGGGTCGCGCTCACGCGAACCGACGAGCGAGTGCTCGCGTACCTGGACGACGCGGGGACAGACTACCCGGCGTTCGTCGCGAGCAACACGGGGCTGTACGCGGACCACGTGGAGTCGCGGCTGGACGCGCTCGAAGCGGGCGGGCTCGTGGAGCGGGTCACCGGCGAAGCGGTGTACCGGATCACCGACTACGGCCGCGACGCGCTCCGCGACGACCGCGCGCCGTGGTCGGACTGAGCCCCTTTCGAGAACCGTTGCGGCGACGAGAGCGACCTACCGCCCGAGGTCGGCGTGCGCCGAGGAGAGGTGTCTGGAGCCGAGCGCCGCCAGCAGCGAGAGCTCCCCCGCGAGCGCGCCGACGGCGATCGCCTCCGCGAGCGCGTCCCCGTTGCTCCCGGCGGGGTCGCCGCCGCCGCGGACGCCGAGCACGTCGAGCCCGGCGGCCTGCGTCGGCAGCTTCGTGCCGCCGCCGACGGTGCCGACCTCGAGGCTCGCCAGCGACACGGAGCAGTAGAGGTCTCCCTCGGGCGTCGCCTCCGCGGTCGTGATCGCGTTCGCGCCCTCGACCACCTGCGCCTCGTCCTGCCCGGTCGCGAGGAACATCGCCGCGACCGCGTTGGCGACGTGGGCGTTGAAGCCGAGCCCGCCCGCCTTGGCGGAGCCGACGAGGTTCTTCCGGGTGTTGATCTCGGCGACCGCCTCGGGGGTGGTGTGGAGCCGCTCCTCGACGACCTCGCGGGGCACCTCGACGTCGGCGCTCACCGACCGGCCGCGACCCTCGACCGCGTTGATCGCGGCGGGCTTCTTGTCCGAGCAGAGGTTCCCGGAGAGCGCGACGAGCGCGGCGTCCGTCTCCGCCTCGACGACGTCGCAGGCCTCCCGCGTCGCGATGGTGGCCATGTTCATCCCCATCGCGTCCTTCGTGTCGTAGCGGAACCGCAGGAAGACGTTGTTACCGACGACGTACGGCGTCACGTCGAGCAGCTCGCCGTGGCTCGTCGTCGACTCCGCGGCCGCCCGCAGCGACGCCTCGTTGTCGCGGACCCACGCGACGAGCGCCTCCGCCTCGGCGACGTCGCCGACGCGGAAGACGGGCGCGCGGGTCATCCCGCTCTTCGTCACCCGCGCGGTCGCGCCCCCGGCGTCGTTGACGACCGAGCAGCCGCGGTTGATCGAGGCGACGAGCGCGCCCTCCGTGGTCGCCAGCGGGAGGTAGCGCTCGCCCGCGAACGCGCCGCCGTCGACCGAGACCGGGCCGGCGACGCCCAGCGGCACCTGCACGGCGCCGATCATGTTCTCGATGTTCGAGCCGTGCGCGTCGGCGGCGTCGAAGGCGTACTCGCCCAGCACGTCGACGTCGGCGTCCGCGGTCTCGGCGACGAGTCGCCTGCGGGCCGCCGCGGCGACGTCGGCGTCGGCGTGCTCTTCGAGCTCGTGGAACCGGACCTCGCCGTCGCGGACGCGCGCCGCGAGCGACGCGGGGGTGGCGTCGGTCATGTCCGCGACTCCTCGCGGCGCGTGCTAATGGTTGTCGGTTTCCGGGGTCACCGATTCGCCTCCGGGCTCAGCGGTCGGCCTCGTCCAGCGCCTCCCACAGCTCGTCGAGCGTCGCCTCGTCGGCCGCGGCGACGTACAGGTCCCCCTCGCGCCGGACCGCGGCGCCCGCCTCGGTCGCCAGCAGCTCCGTGACGGCCTGCTCCTCCTCGTCCGGATGGAACTGCACGAGCCCTTGGAGCCGACCGCGGGCCAGCAGCCCCGAGTGGACCGTCGGCGCCCAACTGTCGAGCACGCGCTTGACGCGGTCGTCAAGCGCGCCTCGGATCGCGTCGACCTCGGCCGCGAGCGCCGGGTCGCGGGGCACGTCCCGGCCGACGATCACCGCGACCGTGGCGCCCGCCACGTCGCTCCCGACGCCCGCCGCGGCCCGCGCGTCGGCGGCCGTGACGCGGTCGCCGCCGTACCGGACTCCCTCGCCCGAGCGCGCGACGTACGTCTCGTCCGTCGCGGGCTGGTGGAGCGCCGCGACGAGCGGCGACCCTTCGCGGAGGACCGCGACCGAGGACGCGAACGTCGGCAGGCCCGCGGCGAAGTCGTTGGTGCCGTCGAGGGGGTCGACGATCCACCGGTACGGCCCGTCGCCGGGGAACTCGCCGGCCTCCTCGGCGAACACCGCGTGGTCCGGGAACGCCTCGCGCACGACGGGGAGCATCCGCGATTCGGCCGCCACGTCGGCCGCCGCCTTCACGTCGTGGGCCCCGTACTCGGCCTCGGCGTCGCCGTCTCGGTACCGGGCGCGCAGCTCCGCGCCGCCGGCGAGGACGGCCGCCCGCGCGACCGCCTCGATCTGGTCGTGATCGGTCACGCGACCGGATTCGACGGGGGAACTGAAACGCGTTCCGGTGGCCGGCGCCGGGCGGACGAGCGGCCTACCGCCCGACGATTCCGGAGAGCCGCTCGCGGAGCGACTCGCCGCCGAGCTTGAGGTAGTCGGCGTCGCCGCCGTCCTCGTAGTAGTCGTCGATCCGCCGGACCACCTCGAAGCCGAGGTGCTCGTAGAAGCCGAGCGCCCGCTCGTTCGTCGTCCGGGCGTGGCAGGTGACCGACCGGTGCGCCTCGGCGACGTCGGCGACGAGCCGCTCCGCGTGGCCGCGTCCCCGGTGGTCGGGGTGGACGGCCAGAAAGAGGATGTACCCGTCGCGGCGGACCGCGGCGAACGCGACGAGCGCGTCGTTCTCGACGAGGAGATGCGTCGTGGAGCGGCGGTAGGCGTCGGTGAAGAAGCCGCGTCGCTGTCGGAGGACTCCCTCCTCGGCGCGGATCCGTTCCTTGAGGTCCCACGCCGCGGCGGCGTGGTCGGACTCCCCGGGCGGGTCCGTCCGCTTCTCCACGTTGACGCTCACTGCAAGGAGATAACAGGCCAGCGGAATATAACTCCACCGCCACCGGGGAGGGTTGCGGTCGGCCGGGCCCGCCCCGAGGCGGACTC
Organism: Halorubrum sp. Ib24; assembly: GCF_002252745.1. NCBI lineage: Archaea > Methanobacteriati > Methanobacteriota > Halobacteria > Halobacteriales > Haloferacaceae > Halorubrum > Halorubrum sp. Ib24. The sequence continues at coordinate 77,079 of NZ_NHOX01000016.1, forward strand.
GCTCCGAGGCGATCCCTCCAAGGCGGACTCGCTCCGAGGCGATCCCTCCAAGGCGGACTCGCTCCGAGGCGATCCCTCCAAGGCGGACTCGCTCCGAGGCGATCCCTCCAAGGCGGACTCGCTCCGAGGCGATCCCTCCAAGGCGGA
>NZ_NHOX01000025.1:0-71915 GCF_002252745.1 Halorubrum sp. Ib24
CGCGACGTCGACGTCGCGGCGCCGGCGTCCTCCGGGGCCCCGGCGGCGGGGGCGACCGGCGCGAACGGGTCCCCCGCGACGTCGACGTCGGCGGCGACGACGCCCGGCGAGGTCCGGGGGTCATCGGCCGCGGCGAACTCCCGGACCGCCTCCGCGGCGAGGTCGAACGCCGCCTCCGCGTCGATTCTCGAAACGTGGACCGCGACGGCGGCGTTCCCCCGCGTCTTGTGTTTCACGGCGGGGTTCAGCCGGACGAGGAGCCGGCGGCGGACCCGCCCGCCGGCCGCTTCGAGCCGCTCGGCGAGCCGCGCGCCGACGTACGTCGTGCACATCCCGCGCTCGCGGGAGTCGGTGTCGTCGACGGCGACGATGGGCATACGCGCCCTTCTCCGCTCCCGGACAAACCGGTTTCGGCCGGTCGCTCGGGCCCCTCCCGAGCGATTAGCCGCCGATCGGCGCCGACGCGGTATTTAACGGCTCCGGTGGGTGAGACGGGGAAAACGCAAGCGGGCGGCGGTTTCGAGCGGCCGCAAGTGACACAACGCATATATACGGCGAGCCGCCTATTTCAGGGTATGTCCCGGACTGCGCTGATAGAAAACGTCACCGCGATGCTGGAGGACGCGGGCTTCCTCGTCAGCGATCGGTGTGCGGTCCGGCCCAAGAGCTTCGACGTGGCGGCCCGGCGCGGCGACGACCTGCTCCTCCTGAAGATCCTCGGCAACGTCGACGCCCTGGACGCGGAGACCGGCGCTGAGATGCGCCGGCTCGGCGAGTACCTGCGGGCGACGCCGATGGTGATCGGGGTCCGGACCCGCGACGAGGAGCTGAAGCCCGGCGTCGTCTACTTCCGGCACGGCGTCCCGGTGATCAACCCCGACACGGGGTACGACCTGTTCGTCGAGGGGATGCCGCCGCTCATCTACGCGGCCCCCGGCGGGCTCTACGTCAGCCTCGACGGCGACCTCCTCGCCGACGAGCGCGAGGAGCGCGGCTGGTCGCTCGGCCAGCTCGCGACCGAACTCGGCGTCTCCCGGCGCACCGTCTCGAAGTACGAGGACGGGATGAACGCCTCCATCGAGGTCGCGATCCAGTTAGAAGAGCTGTTCGACGAGCCGTTCTCCAGCCCGGTCGACGTGCTGGACGGCGCCGACGAGGTGCGCGACGCCGACCCGACCCCCTCGGCGCCCGAGACCGACCCCGACGACGAGCACGTCCTCCACGTGCTCACCAACGCCGGCTTCACGGTCCACCCGACCGCCCGGGCGCCGTTCAAGGCCGTCTCGGAGGACGATCAGCGCGCCGAGACCCGCGTCCTCACCGGTCACTCGGCGTTCACCCCCGCGGCGGAGAAGCGCGCGCGGATCATGTCTTCGATCGGCGAAGTCGCCCGCACGCGCTCGGTGTACTTCACCGAGGAGGACGAGAAGCGCGAGTCGATCGAGGGCACCGCGCTGGTCTCCTGCGACGAGCTCGCCGGTATCACCGACCCCGAGGAGATCCGCGAGCTCATCCGCGACCGGGCGGAAGCGCCCTCCGAGGCCTGAGACCGCGAGCGCGTTCCGGCCCACTTATCGCCCGAACAAGCGACTGAAGAAGCCGCCGCTCTCCTCCTCGTCGTCCGCCTCGGCTCCGTCCGACGCCGTCTTCCCGCTCTGTTCCCCCGCGTCTCCGTCGCCGTCGGTGCCCCCCGAGAGCACGGTGTTCCTGCCGCCGGTGTCGTCGTCGCGGAACGGGACGCTCCCCGCGAGCTCGTCTTCCGGACCGGTCGCTTCCGCCTCGCCGATCTCCGGCTCGTCGACCTCCGCCTCGTCGTCCGGACCGGCCCCTTCCGCCTCGTCGATCTCTGGCTCGTCGATCTCTGGCTCGTCGACTTCCCTATCGTCGCTCCCCGTATCGTCGGTCGCTTCTCCGTCGTCTGCGGCCCCTTCTCCGTCGTCTGCGGCCGCTTCCTCGGTGTCCTCCGGCGTCGCTTCGTCGCCGTCGTCCGCTGCGACCTCGTCTTCGTCCGCCGCGGTCTCGTCCTCGAACGCTTCGGCCTCCGCCGCGTCCTCCTCGATCATCGCCTCGAGGTCGTCGCCGTCGACGTGCTCCTCGCCGACGGTCTCCGTCTCGCCGGTCGCGGCCCGGTCCGCGGCCGCGGCGTCAGCGGTCGCTTCGGCGTCGACCTCGTCGTCGTCGGCCGGCGCTTCCGTGCCTTCCTCCGGAACGGGGTCCTCGTCGGCGACGATGATCTCCTCCTCGTCGCCCGGGTCGCTCAGTCCCCCCGGCTCGGCGTCGGCGACGATGATCTCGTCGTCGTCCGCGTCGGTGCCGTCCGCGTCGGTATCGTCCGCGTCGGTGTCGTCGGCCTCCCCTTTGACCTCCTCGGCCTCCGCGGACTCGTCCGCGTGGTCGGCTTCCTCCGCGTGGTCGGCTTCCTCCGCGTGGTCGGCTTCCTCCGCGTGGTCGGCTTCCTCCGGCTCCGAGTCGTCGGTCGCGTCGGACTCGCCGATCCCGGCTCCCTCGACGGCCGCGCCCGTCAGGGCCCGAGCGAGGTCCCGGTAGGCCCGAGTGGCGGGCGCCTCCGGCGCGAACGTCGGGAGCGGTCGGTTCGCGGTCGCCGCCCGGACCACCGCGTCGTCCTCCGGGATCCGACCGAGGACCGGCGCGTCGAGCACGTCGCCGACGTCGTCGAGCCTCTCGGCGCCGGCGACGCCCGGGTCGGCGTCGGGGTCGACGCGGGTGATCGCGGCGCCGGCGACCGCGCCGCCGAGCCGCTCGGCGAGCTGTCGCGTCTTCTCGGTGTCGCCGAGGGCGCTCCGCTCGGCGGTCGAGACGAGGAGCGTCTCGTCGGCGATCGCGAGCGGGAGGCTCGAATCGTGCGAGAGCCCCGCGCCGGCGTCGACGAACACGTAGTCGGCGCCCTCGAAGGCGGCGACCGCGTCGCTGAGCCCGGCGGGGTCGGCCGACGCGTAGGCGTCGAGGTCGTCCGCGCCGGGGACGACCCGGAGCCCCTCGGGCCCCTCGTGGACCGCGTCGAGCGGGTCGGCCCGCCCCGCGAGCACGTCGTGGAGCGTCGTCTCGCCGGGCGTCACGCCCAGCGCGCCCGCGAGGTTCGCCATGCCGATGTCGGCGTCGACCGCGACGACGTCGGCGCCGGAGCCGGCCAGGATCGTCGCGATCGCCGCGGTCGTGGTGGTCTTCCCGACCCCACCTTTCGCCGACGCGACCGCATACACCGTTGCCATACGGTGACGGTCCGGCGACTGGTACTTAAATGTAGGCGGCGGCCGCCGGCCGGATACGTGCGGGCGCCGCGGATTCCCGCCGATATCGGGGGCAACGCCCGCGTACTTTCGCAAACACCTTATACGTCGCTTGTAGAGTTTCAGGCGATTAGTAGCATGGCGAGACCAGAGGTGCTCGACCGGATCAAGGAGGCTGAACGGGAGGCGGACGAGATCATCGCGGAGGCGGAATCGGACGCCGACGAGCGCCTCGCCGAGGCTCGAGAGCGCGCGGAGGCGATCCGCGCCGAGGCCGAGGAGGAGGCGGAGTCCGAGGCCGCGGAACGGCTCGAGGCCGCCCGCGAGGAGATCGAGGAACGCCGCGAGGAGATCCTCGAGTCGGGCCGGTCCGACCGCGACGAGCTCGAACGCGAGGCCCGCGAGCGCGTGGACTCGGCCGTCGACTACGCAGTCGAACGGTTCGAGGAAGCGGTGAACCAACAGGCCGAGGAGGCGGTGGATGCTCAGGCCTGAGCGGATGAGCAAGGTGTCGGTGACGGGCTCGAAGCGCGTCATCGACGACGTCATCGAGGCGGCGTACGCCCACCACTCGCTGCACGTCACGGACTACGACGAGCGCTACGAGGGGTTCGCGCCCGGCGAGTCGCTCGAGGGCGCCCAGACGGTGAACGAGCGGCTCGTCACCGTCCGCTCGCTGGAGAGCGTCCTCGACGTCGAGGGCGACGAGGTCGACGCGGCCCGCGCCATCGACGACGAGGAGCTCGAACGCGAGCTCGCCGACGTCCGCGAGCGCGTCAACGCCCTCAACGACCGGCGTGACGAGCTCCAGACCGAGATCCGCGACCGGGAGGAGGAGATCGACCGCATGGAGCCGTTCGCCGACCTCGGCATCGAGCTCGACCTGCTCCGCGGCTACGACTCGCTGGAGGTCGTCGTCGGCGAGGCCAAGCCCGACGCCGTCGAGGCGACGCTCGCCGACGCCGACGGGATCGACGCCTACGAGGTGTTCGCCGGGAGCGACGTCGTGGCGATCTTCGCGAAGCCCGCCGACGGGGCCGAGGAGGGGGTCCTGCAGGACTCGCTCGTCGGCGTCGACATCGCGCTGCTGGAGGTCCCCGAGGCCGAGGCCGGCCCCGCGGAGTACGTCGCGGAGCTGGAGCGCGAGCGCGAGGATCTGCGGACCGACCTCGAGGCGATCGAGGCCGACCTCGCAGCCATGAAGGAGGAGGCGGCCGCCTTCCTGCTCCGCGCCGAGGAGCAGCTCACCATCGAGGCCGAGAAGAAGGAGGCGCCGCTCTCCTTCGCGACCACCGAGAACGCGTTCGTCGCGGAGGGGTGGATCCCCACGGACACCTACCCCGAATTCGAGGCGACCGTCGCCGACGCCGTCGGCGACCACGCCGAGGTCGAGGAGCTCGAACGCGCTTCGTTCACGCCCGACGGTGACCACCACACCGAGGCGGTGGACGGCGACGAGGGCGATTCCGCGAGCGCGGTCGACGCCGACGCCGGCGCCGCGGACGCGACGGCCGAGAAGGCGGCCGCCACCGACGGCGGCCACGCGATGCACGGCGACGACGACCCGCCGGTCGTCCAAGACAACGGGAACGCGGCGGGGCCGTTCGAGCTGCTCGTGCAGGGCTTCGGCCGACCGAAGTACTCTGAGTTCGACCCGACGCTCCTCGTCTTCCTCACGTTCCCGCTCATGTTCGGGTTCATGATCGGCGACGTCGGGTACGGCGTCCTCTACGCCGCGATCGGCTACTTCCTGTACAGCCGATTCGACGGGACGTTCCGGGAGCTCGGCGCCGTCGCGATGTGGGCCGGCGGCTTCACGATCCTGTTCGGGATCTACTTCGGGATCGACCTGTTCGGCTACCACGCGTACCAGCTGCTGCCGGGTGACATCCACTGGCCCGTCGACGGGAAGGGGCTCTCGCCGGCGGACCTCGACTGGGCGCTGTCGTTCCTCGTCGCCAGCGTGCTGTTCGGTCTCGTCCACCTGAACGCGGGGCACATCCTCTCGTTCGTGAGCAACTACCAGCAGCACGACCTCAAACACGCACTGTACGAGGGCGGGTCGTGGCTGCTGATCCTCAACGGCGCGTGGGTCTGGATCTTCAGCCAGCACGTGCTCGGTCCGAAGCCGGCGTTCCTCTTCGACTCGTTCTCGATACTCACCTTCGGGGCGGTGTCGTTCGCCGGCTTCCCGGTCGCGGTCGGGTACGTCGCCATCGCGGCCATCGCTCTCGGCGTCGTCCTGCTCGCGATCGGCGAGCCGCCGGAGCTCGCCGAGGTGCTCTCGCCGATCGTCAACGTCATCTCGTACGCCCGGATCATGGCGGTGCTGCTCGCGAAGGGCGGGATGGCGCTAGCGGTGAACCTGCTCGCGTTCGGCGCGTACATCGACGAGGGCGGCGCGGGGAGCTTCCACTTCATTTTCTCCGCCGACTACCTCGAGTACGTGCGGAGCCACCCGGAGGACTACGAGCTCGTCTTCGCGGGGATCACGACCGCCTTCGACCCCGCCTCGATCGGCCTCGTCGGGGTCGTCGCGCTCGTCGGCGGGGTCGTCGTGGCCGTCGTCGGCCACGTCGTCGTCCTCCTGCTCGGCGTCACCTCCGCCGGCATTCAGGCGGTGCGTCTCGAGTACGTGGAGTTCTTCGGGAACTTCTACGAAGGCGGCGGCGACAGCTACCTGCCGTTCGGCTACGACCGAGAGTACACCACCGAGGAGTAGGGCGTCCGGCGGCCGCGTCCCGCCCTGTCGCCTCCGCCCCTCGCAGTCACTCACTGCCGCTCTCGCCGGCTCGGACACGCCCGTCACGCGTCGCGGCGAGTCGCGTTCGAGCCGCGTTTAGCCCCGCCTCCGTCCCCGACTGCGGCCGGTCTATTCGGTCGTTTTGGGAAGCTTTATGACTACTGTGGCGGCAACTAGCAACTGTTCGGAGACGAGCAACCGGAACTACTACCAATGCTTGAAGCTACCAACGCACTCGGGAACGCCGTACTGTCCACCGGAGGAACACTTACTGACCCCAACGCCGCGGCAGCGCTCGCCGTCGGCCTCGCGGCGCTCGGTGCGGGCTACGCGGAGCGCGGTATCGGCTCGGCCGCCGTCGGCGCGATGGCCGAGGACGAGGACCTCTTCGTCAACGGGCTCATCCTGACGGTGCTTCCCGAGACGATCGTCATCCTCGCGCTCGTCGTCGTGTTCATCGTCGGGTAACCCTTTTTCAACCAATGAGTTTGGACACTGTCGTTGAGGACGTTCGAGACGAAGCCCGCGCGCGTGCAGAGGAGATCCGCGAAGCGGCGGAGTCCGAGGCGGACGAGATCGTCGCCGAGGCGGAGGCCGACGCCGAGCGCATCCGCGAGGAGCGGCTCGCAGAGGTCGACCGACAGATCGACCAAGAGCGCGAGCAGACGCTCTCGTCGGCCAAACTCGAGGCGAAGCAGGAGCGGCTCGGAGCCCGCCGCGACGTCCTCGAAGACGTCCACGACGACGTCGAGGCGGCGATCGCCGGTCTCGACGACGACCGCCGTCGCGAGCTGACCGAGACGCTGCTCGACGCGAGCCTCGCGGAGTTCGACGTCGACGCCGACGTCGCCGTCTACACTCGCGCCGAGGACGTCGAGCTCCTCGAGGAGCTCGTCGCCGACCGCAACGCGGAAGTCGACGGCGAAGTCGACTGTCTCGGCGGCGTGGTCGCCGAGAGCGACACCTCTCGCGTTCGCGTGAACAACACGTTCGACTCGGTCCTGGAGTCCGTCTGGGACGACGAGTTGAAGAACATCTCGGAGCGGCTGTTCGACCAATGAGCGCCGTCGGGAGCTCGAACCCGGAGTACGTCGTCGCGCGGGTTCGCGCCCGCCGCGGCAGCCTCTACGGGGACGAGGAGTACCGCAAGCTGACCCGGATGGGCCCGGCGGAGATCGCCCGGTTCATGGAGGAATCGAGCTACGGGCGGGAGATCAACGCCCTCGGGAGCCGCCACGGCGGCGTGGACCTCATCGAGTACGCGCTGAACCGGAACCTCGCCCAGCAGTTCGAGGGGATCTTAGAGTGGAGCGAGGGAAGGCTGTACGACCAGATCGCCCGCTACCTCCGCAAGTTCGACGCGTGGAACGTGAAGACGGTCATCCGCGGCGTCTACACCGACGCGGACCAGTCCGACGTCGAAGTCGACCTGATCCGCGCCGGCGAGTTCGACGACCGTTTGATCCGGCGCCTGCTGGAGGCCGACTCGATCGACGGCGTCGTCGAGGTGCTGGAAGACACGATCTACGGCCCGCCGCTCCGCGAGGCGTACGCCGAGTACGAGGAGACGGACGTGCTGGTTCCCCTCGAGAACGCCGTCGACCGCGCGTTCTACGAGCGGCTCCTCTCCGGGCTCGGTAACGACGAACCGACCCGGCAGTACGAGGCGTTCCTCAAGGCGGAGGTCGACTTCCGGAACGCGACGAACGCCCTCCGGCTCGCCCGGTCGGGCGCGGACATCGACCCCGCCGCGTACTTCATCGAGGGCGGCGAGCTGTTCACCCGCGGGTCGCTCGCGCGGCTCGCGCGGAACCTCGACGAGCTCGTGGAGTACATCGCGGACAGCCAGTACGCCGAGCAGCTCGGCCCGGCGCTGCGCGAACTCGAGGAGGCGGACAGCCTCATCGCGTTCGAGCACGCGACCGACGCCGCGCTGCTCGCGTACGGCGACCGGCTCGGCACGATCCACCCGGTGTCGGTCACCCCGGTCATCTCCTACATCCTCGCGAAGGAGCGAGAGGTGGAGAACATCCGGGCGATCGCCCGCGGCAAGGAGGCCGGCCTGTCGGCCGACGAGATCGAATCGGAGCTGGTGATAACATGAGCCAGGAGATCGCCGTCGTCGGCAGCCCCGAGTTCACTACGGGGTTCCGGCTCGCCGGCGTGCGGAAGTTCGAGAACGTACCAGACGACGAGAAGGACGAGCGGCTCGACGACGCCGTCGAACGGACCCTCGACGACGAGGGCACCGGCATCATCGTGATGCACAACGACGACCTCGACCACCTCTCGCGGGGGACCCGCGAGTCGGTGGAGGGGAGCATCGAGCCCGTGCTCGTCACGCTCGGCGGCGCCGGCGCCGGCAGCGGCGGGCTGCGCGACCAGATCAAACGAGCCATCGGGATCGACCTGATGGAGGAGGACGATTAACATGAGCAAAGCAGAATCCACGGAGACCACCCCTACCGAAGACGGTGTTATCCAAAGCGTGAGCGGTCCGGTCGTGAGCGCCCGCGACCTCGACGCCCGCATGAACGACGTCGTCTACGTCGGCGACGAAGGCCTCATGGGGGAAGTGATCGAGATCGAAGGCGACATCACGACCATTCAGGTGTACGAGGAGACCTCCGGGGTCGCCCCCGGCGAACCCGTCGAGAACACGGGCGAGCCGCTGTCGGTCGACCTTGGTCCGGGCATGCTGGACGCCATCTACGACGGCGTCCAGCGACCCCTGGACGTGCTGGAGGGCAAGATGGGCAGTCCCTACCTCGACCGCGGGGTCGACGCGCCCGGCATCGACCTCGAGGAGGAGTGGGAGTTCGAGCCGATCGTCGAGGTCGGCGACGAGGTCGGCCGCGGCGACGTGGTCGGCGTCGTCGAGGAGACGGTCACCATCGACCACAAGGTGATGGTGCCGCCGGACGCCCTCGAGGAGGGCGAGACCACCGAGGTCACCGCGATCGAGTCGGGCTCGTTCGACGTCACCGAGACGGTGGCCGAGCTCGCGAACGGGACCGACGTCTCGATGCACCAGGAGTGGCCCGTCCGCGAGGCGCGCCCCTCCGAGAACAAGAAGACGCCCCGGACGCCGCTGGTGTCCGGACAGCGCATCCTCGACGGCCTGTTCCCCATCGCGAAGGGCGGGACGGCCGCGATCCCGGGCCCGTTCGGCTCCGGGAAGACCGTCACGCAGCACCAGCTCGCGAAGTACGCCGACGCCGACATTATCGTCTACGTCGGCTGCGGCGAGCGCGGAAACGAGATGACCGAGGTCATCGAGGACTTCCCCGAGCTGGAGGACCCGGCCAACGGCAACCCGCTGATGGCCCGCACCTCGCTCATCGCGAACACCTCGAACATGCCCGTCGCGGCGCGTGAGTCCTGTATCTACACGGGGATCACGATCGCCGAGTACTACCGCGACATGGGGTACGACGTCGCGCTGATGGCCGACTCCACCTCGCGGTGGGCGGAGGCGATGCGCGAGATCTCCTCCCGGCTGGAGGAGATGCCCGGCGAGGAGGGGTACCCCGCGTACCTCGCCGCCCGGCTCGCGCAGTTCTACGAGCGCGCCGGCTACTTCGAGAACGTCAACGGGACGGAGGGGTCCGTCTCGGCGATCGGCGCGGTGTCGCCGCCCGGCGGTGACTTCTCCGAGCCGGTCACCCAGAACACGCTGCGCATCGTGAAGACGTTCTGGGCGCTCGACGCGGACCTGGCGGAGCGCCGCCACTTCCCGTCGATCAACTGGAACGAGTCGTACTCGCTGTACAAAGACCAGCTCGACCCGTGGTTCGAGAACGAGGTCGCCGACGACTGGGCGGAGAAGCGCCAGTGGGCGGTCGACGTGCTCGACGAGGAGACCGAGCTGCAGGAGATCGTACAGCTCGTCGGGAAGGACGCCCTGCCCGACGACCAGCAGCTCACCCTGGAGGTCGCCCGCTACCTGCGCGAGGCGTACCTCCAGCAGAACGCGTTCCACCCGGTGGACACGTACTGTCCGCCCGAGAAGACGTACCTCATGCTGACGACGATCGAGGCGTTCAACGACGAGGCGTTCAGGGCGCTCGAAGCGGGCGTCCCCGTCGAGGAGATCGTCGACACCGAGGCCGCCCCCCGAATTAACCGGATCGGCGTCCAAGAGGACTACGAGGAGTACGTCGAGGAGCTCAAAGCGGAGATCGCCGACGAGCTCCGGAGCCTCTACTGACCATGAAAGAGTATCAGACCATCACCGAGATCAGCGGCCCCCTCGTGTACGCCGAGGTCGACGAGGCGATCGGCTACGACGAGATCGTCGAGATCGAGACGGCACAGGGGGAGACGCTGCGCGGACAGGTGCTCGAATCCTCGGAGGGCGTCGTCGCCATCCAGGTGTTCGAGGGCACCTCCGGTATCGACCAGAACGCGTCCGTCCGCTTCCTGGGCGAGACGATGAAGATGCCCGTCACCGAGGACCTCCTCGGACGGGTCCTCGACGGCTCCGGCCGCCCGATCGACGACGGTCCGGAGATCGTCCCCGAGGAGCGGCAGGACATCGTCGGCGCGGCCATCAACCCCTACTCCCGGGAGTACCCCGAGGAGTTCATCGAGACGGGCGTCTCAGCGATCGACGGGATGAACACCCTCGTTCGCGGCCAGAAGCTCCCGATCTTCTCCAGCTCCGGGCAGCCGCACAGCGAGCTGGCGATGCAGATCGCCCGGCAGGCGAGCGTGCCGGAAGAGGAGGAGGCCGGGGAGGAGAGCTCCGAGTTCGCCGTCATCTTCGGCGCGATGGGGATCACCCAGGAGGAGGCGAACGAGTTCATGCAGGACTTCGAGCGCACCGGTGCGCTGGAGCGCTCCGTCGTCTTCATGAACCTCGCGGACGACCCCGCCGTCGAGCGGACGGTCACCCCGCGCATGGTGCTCACCACGGCCGAGTACCTCGCCTTCGAGAAGGACTACCACGTCCTCGTCATCCTGACGGACATGACCAACTACTGCGAGGCGCTCCGCGAGATCGGGGCGGCCCGCGAGGAGGTCCCGGGCCGACGTGGCTACCCCGGGTACATGTACACCGACCTGGCGCAGCTGTACGAGCGCGCCGGGCGCATCCAGGGCCGTGACGGGTCGGTGACGCAGATCCCGATCCTCACGATGCCGGGCGACGACGACACCCACCCGATCCCGGATCTGACCGGGTACATCACGGAGGGGCAGATCTACGTCGACCCCGACCTGAACAGTCAGGGGCTGCAGCCCCCGATCAACGTCCTCCCCAGCCTGTCGCGGCTGATGGACGACGGGATCGGCGAGGGGCTCACCCGCGAGGACCACGCCGACGTGAAAGACCAGATGTTCGCGGCGTACGCGGAGGGCGAGGACCTGCGCGACCTCGTGAACATCGTCGGGCGCGAGGCGCTCTCGGAGCTCGACAACAAGTACCTCGACTTCGCGGACGCGTTCGAGTCGGAGTTCGTCGACCAGGGCTTCGACACGAACCGCGACATCGAGGAGACGCTGGAGATCGGCTGGGACCTGCTCTCGATGCTTCCGAAGGACGCCCTCAACCGGATCGACGAGGAGTTCATCGAGGAGTACTACCGCGAGGAGGACTCCGAGCGCGAAGTCGTCGAAGCGGCCGACTGACGCGGCGTTCTTCCACTTTTCGCCCTCAGTTAGCGGCGGCGCCGGCCGGGGCCGATCGCGCGCGACACGTCACGACTGAAAAGAATTATCCGCCTCGGAGCGGAAGACTCCACCAATAAGATGGCCAAGGACGTCAAACCGACGCGGAAGAACCTGATGGCGATCGAGGACCGCATCGAGCTCTCGGAGCGCGGTCACGACACGCTCGAACAGAAGCGTGACGGCCTCATCATGGAGTTCATGGACATCCTCGATCAGGCGCAGGACGTCCGCTCGGACGTCTCCGAGAGGTACGAGACGGCCCAGCGCAAGATCGACATGGCCCGGGCGATGGAGGGCGACGTCGCCGTCCGCGGCGCGGCCGCCGCGCTGAAAGAGCACCCGGAGATAACCACCCAGTCGAAGAACATCATGGGCGTGGTCGTCCCGCAGATCGAGTCCTCGAAGGTGAAGAAGAGCCTCGACGAGCGCGGCTACGGGCTGCTCGGCTCCTCCGCCCGCATCGACGAGGCGGCCGACGCCTACGAGGAACTGTTAGAGAAGATCATCCTCGCGGCCGAGGTCGAGACGGCCATGAAGAAGATGCTCACGGAGATCGAGACCACAAAGCGCCGCGTGAACGCCTTGGAGTTCACGCTCCTCCCGACCCTCTACGAGAACCAGGAGTACATCGAGCAGAAGCTGGAAGAACAGGAGCGCGAGGAGATCTTCCGCATGAAGAAGATCAAGGCCAAAAAGGAGGAAGAAGAGAAGGAGGAGGCCGAAGAGGCCGCCGCCGAGGCCGCGGCGGCCCGGGCCGAGGAGCCGGAGCCCGCGGACTGACCGGTTCCGTCGACTCGCGCCGTCCCGCGTCTACCGACCGAACCCGCCGTCTCATCCATCTCGTTTCTCATGTCCTGTCCCCGTTGTGACGCCGACCTCGTCGCGTTCGTCGTCCCGCCCGCGATCCGCGAGCACGCGCCGGCCGCGACGACGGCGATCTGCACCCGCTGTCTGCGGACGTTCGCCGCCGACGGGAGCGACGGGGGCGTCGAGGTCGACGGGTCCGACTCCGCGTCCCCCGCCGACCCCGATTTCTCCGCGGTCGACTCCGCGTTCCCCGACGGCGAGGCGGGCGCGGCGCTCGCGCTCGTCTGCGGCAAGCTGGAGTCGTTCGCGCTCAACCGCGCCTCGATCGAGGCGCTCGTCGACCACGCGGAGCGGTCCGGCGCCGACGTCTTCGCCTTCTTGGAGCGCCTCGACGCCGCGGACGCCGCCTTCGACCTCGACCGGCGGCGGGCGGCGCTGCTGGACGTGCTGTGAGGGCTCGCCGGCGCGTGGCGATCGCCGAGCCGATACCGACGCTCGGGAGTCAGTCCTCGTCGAGGTCGACGCCCGGCGGGTCGTCCCACTCGTCCTCGGCGTCCGACTCGTCGTCGGCCTCCGTCCCCGCCGGGCCGAGCGCCTTCTCGCCGCGCCGGCGCTCGTGGACCGCGAGGCCGGCCTTGCGCGCGTCGCTCCCGCCGGCGTACGGGTCTTCGGACGGGTCGTACGACTGTTCGTCCCGCTCGAAGAGGTACGCGAAGAGGCCGAACAGCGGGACGACGAAGGCGATGAGCGCCCACTTCTCGCGGTTCATCCCGTGTTTCGGGGCGTCGACGTAGACGTACGCGGCGAAGCCGACGAGCCACGCGAGCGGGACGCCGACGAGGATGGCGACGACGAGCGGCTCCATACCTACGCTTCGGGCTCGTCGGCTTAAGCACACGGGTGGATTTCGGGTGGAGCGCGGTCGCGTCCGTCCCGGAACGTCGCTCCCGGCCGAAGGACACTATCCGGTGGAGTCCGTACCGATCCCATGCAGCTGTTCTGGCACCGACGCGACCCGCGAACCGGAGACAACGCCGGGCTCGCGGCGGCCGCGCGGGCGGGGACCGTCGTCCCCGTCTTCGTCTACGACGCCGACCTGTTCGAGACGGTGGGAGCGCGCCAGCGCGCCTTCCTCCTCCGCCACGTGAAGCGGTTGGAGGCTCGTTACCGCGAGCTCGGGAGCGACCTCGTCGTCCGGGCGGGCGACCCCGAAGAGGTCCTCGTCGAGCTCGCCGACGAGCACGGCGCCGAGACGGTCTTCTACAACGAGTACTACCGCCCCGCTCGGCGCAACCGCCAGCGCGCGGTCGAGGACGCCCTCGATGGCGTCGGAGTCGAGACCGACGCGCGGACCGACGCCGTTCTGGTCGACCCCGCCCGGCTCGAGGAGCGCTACGCGAACCACAGTCGGTTCCACGACGACTGGGCGGCGGTCCCCAAGCCCGGACCGTATCCGGAGCCCGAGTCGGAGTCGTTGGCGGCCGTGCGCGACGGGAAGACGGTCCCCGAACCGGACGCCGACATCGACCTCCCCGAGGCGGGGTACGAGGCCGCCCGCGAGCGGTTCGACGACTTCCTCGACTACGGGATCACGTCGTACAACGACACCCGCGACGACCTCCGGCGCGCCGCGGAGGAGCCCACGCACGCGGTCTCGCGGCTGTCGCCGTACCTCGCGACCGGCGCGATCGGGATCCGCGAGGTGTGGGCGGGCGCGAGCGACGTCTACGAGGCAGTCACCGGCGGCGAGCGCCGCAACGTGGACAAGTACCGCTACGAGCTGTCGTGGCGCGAGCAGATGTACCACCTGCTCTACTACAACCCCGACCTGGCGGTGTCGAACTACAAGTCGTTCCCGAACGAGATCGCGTGGCGCGACGACGACGCCGACTTCGAGGCGTGGGCGCGCGGCGAGACCGGCTACCCGCTCGTCGACGCCGGGATGCGACAGCTGAACGCGGAGGGGTACATCCACAATCGCCCGCGGCAGGTGGTCGCGAGCTTCCTGGCGAAACACCTCCTGATCGACTGGCGGCGCGGAGCGCGCTACTTCACCAAACAGCTGATCGACCACGACTACGCCTCGAACCACGGGGCGTGGCAGTGGACCGCGTCGACGGGCACCGACTCCGTCGACGTCCGCATCTTCGATCCGGTGAGTCAGATGAGCAAGTACGACGACGGCGCCCACTTCGTGAAGGCGTACGTCCCCGAGCTCCGCGACGTGCCCGCCGGGAAGGTCGTCGACTGGCCGACGCTCTCGCACGGCGAACGCGAGGAGCTCGCGCCCGACTACCCGCACCCGATCGTCGACCGGAACGAGGGGTACGAGCGCGCCCAGCGCGTCTTCGAGGAGGCGCTTGGAAAGCGGTGAGCGGCGGTCGGTCATAAATGGCCGCGGCGGCGCACATCTGCGAGCGACCGCCCGCGACCGCGGTCGACGACCGCTCCGGGCCGACGATCTTATGACGTCTCCGCCGCGACCGAGGGACGTGCATCGGTTCGTTCGGGGCCTCCTGTCCCTCCTACTTGGACTGTTCGTCGGGAGCTCCGTCGCGTTCGTCGGTAGCCCGGACCCGACCGGCGTTTTCACGCTCGTCGCCGGCCTCGCTCTGACCGTCGCGTCAGCGGCGGGGATCTACGTCGGTATCGGCCGTTTATAAGTGAACAGGCGGGGTGCGGAGCGCTTCCGTCCCCGCTCCCGTCCGATCCGACGATTTAAAACGATCTCCGCGGGAACGACGCGGTAATGAGTCTCGTCGTTACCGACACCCTGGCAGACGAGCGCGTCGAGTTCACGGCCGACGGCGACGTCACGCTCTACGTCTGCGGGCTGACGGTGTCGGACGACCCCCACCTTGGACACGCCCGCCTGTGGTTCCACGCCGACGTTCTCCACCGGTGGCTCGATTACCTCGGCTACGACGTGCGTCACGTCGAGAACGTCACCGACGTCAACGAGAAGATCACGGCCCGCGTCGGCGAGCGCGACGAGTGGGCCGCCGAGCGCGACGTGGCCGAGGCGTTCACCGCGACCACCTTCGACGCGATGCGCGGGCTGAACCTCCTGCGCGCGGAGGTGTACCCCCGCGTCACCGAGCACGTCCCCGAGATCCGCGGGCTGGTGGAGACCCTCGTCGGGAAGGGGTACGCCTACGAGTCGAACGGCTCCGTCTACTTCGACGTCACGACGTTCGAGGAGTACGGGAAGCTGTCGAACCAGGACGTCGAGGAACTGGAGGCGCAGGGCGAGCCGGACGAGCGGTCGGAGAAGCGCAACCCCTCGGACTTCGCGCTGTGGAAGGCCGGCGGCGTGAGCGAGACCGCCGCGCGCGAGCACGCGAAGCACGACCACGGCGACGCCGTGCCCGAAGGCGAGACGTGGGAGTCGCCGTGGAGCGAGGGGCGCCCGGGATGGCACGTCGAGTGCTCGGCGATGTCGACGACGCACCTCGGCGACACCCTCGACGTCCACATGGGCGGGCGCGACCTCGTCTTCCCCCATCACGAGAACGAGATCGCGCAGTCCGAGGCGGCGACCGGCGAGACGTTCGACCGCCACTGGCTCCACGTCGGTCTCCTCGAGATGGAGGGCGAGAAGATGTCCTCCTCGATCGGTAACTTCTGGACCGTCCCGGACGCCTTAGACGAGCTCGGCGTCAACGTGATCCGGACCTTCTACGCCGGCGCCGCCTACCGCTCCGAGCAGGCGCTCACCGAGGAGACGATCGCGGAGGCCGAGGAGCGCTGGGAGCGCCTTTCCCGGACGTACGACCGCGCCGTCGACGCGCTCGACTCGACCGAGGCCCGCGCGACGGCCGAAGACGGCGACCTCCGCGAGGCGGTCGACACGGCCCGCGACGAGTTCGCCGCGGCGATGAACGACGACCTGAACCTCCGCGAGGCGACCGCCGCCCTCCTAGAGCTGACGGACGCCGTGAACCGCCACGTGGACGGAGCGGGCGACAGCGGGACCGACGGAGGCGGCTCGGGAGCGGCCTACGACTACCGCGGGCTCCGCGGGGCGGTCGAGGCGTTCGAGGACCTCGCCGGCGACGTGTTGGGGCTTCAGTTCGAGGCGGAGAGCGACGGCGACGTGGAGCTGGCCGGCGAGCTCGTCGAGCTGGTCTTAGACGTGCGCGAGGCCGAGCGGGCGGCCGGCAACTACGAGCGCGCGGACGAGCTCCGGGACGCGCTGCGCGACGTGGGAATCGAGATCGAGGACGGGCCGGACGGGGCGACGTACCGGTTCGAGTAGGGCGGCGGGAACGAGGGCGGAGCGGCCGCCGCCGACGTCAGTCCCAAGTCACGTAGACGAGGAACGCGATCCCGACGAACTCGAGGATCTGGAGGTACATCATCGCCCGGACCGCCGGCGCCGACATCTGCGGCGGGTTGAGGTAGTAGAACAGCGCCAGCACGTTCTCGGCCAGGAGGAAGAGCGCGAACACCGCCGACCCGAGCGTGTGCTTCGAGCGGATCTCGAGGTAGTTGCGTCCCCAGATGCCGATGAGGACGAGCAACAGCAGTACGTTGACCGCGGCGGCGACTCGCGCCACGTCGAGCACCAGGGTCATTCCGCGTCCCCTCCGATTCCTCCGTCGATCGCTTCGTTCCAGATTCGAGTCATACTCACTCCACCTGATCGATGATGTCCTCGACGGTCTCCCAGTGGTTCCGAGTGCGTTCCGTCGGCAGATACACGGCGCCGTAGTCCTGTTCGGTGCTCTCGACCACGTCGTTCTCCTCCAACACTCCGAGGTGGTGCCTGACGGTCTTGTATGCGAGGTCGAGGTCCTCGGCGAGCTGGTTGGCGTTCCGCGGTCGTTCGTCGAGCGCCCGGAGCAATCGCGCGCGGTTGGGCCCCCCCCGCGTTCCTGCCAGCACCTGCCAGAGCACCGGCTCCATCGAACATACTCATCGGAAGTCGGATATATAAACACACGGATAGCCGTACGAGGTGACGGAAGGGCACGTGACGCCGGCGGGGACCATCGAGCCTCGCGGCCGCGCTACGGCAGCAGCACTCCGTCGATCACGTGGACGAAGCCGTTCGCCGCCTCGATGTTCGTGATGACGATGTCGGCCTGATCGCCGTTGAGGTCGGTGCCGTCGACGTCGACTTTCGCGCCGTTCAGGGTCGGCACTTCGTCCGCGTTGACGATCGAGTTCGCCTTCCGACGGCCGGGCACGACGTGGTAGGTGAGGATGTTGGCTAGCGTCTCGTCGTCGACCTCAGCAAGACTGTCGGCGCCAAGGCTCTCGAGGGCGTCATCGAACGCCGCGTCGGTCGGAGCGAACACGGTCAACTGGCGGTTTCCTCTCAGCGCGCCGGCGAGACCCGCCTCCTTGACCGCGGCGACGAGGACGTCGAAGCCGTCGGCGTCGTCGGCCACGTCGACGATCGTCTTGCCCTCGCTCGGCGGCTTGGCCGCGGCGGTGCCGACGCCGCCGAGCAGTGCCGCTGTTCCCGCGCCGACGCCCCTGAGTACCGTCCGTCTGTTAGCGTTCATGGGATATACCCGTCAGAGAGATCGTTTTAGTATGCAATCAACTATTTGGTGAAAGTAACCGCAATCCCACATCAAAGAGACCCAAATCTCCGTCAGTGTTGCCGGTTTCGGTCGGACGCCGGCCGAGAGCTACGGGCGCGGAACGGGCTTCGCGATCGGACGCTGAGCCGCTACTCCAGCACGTGTTCGGTGTCGTACGAGCCCAGCACGCGCACCCACCCGTTGTCGGCGATGGCCTCGACGTCCTCGACGGCGGCCGCCATGTGGTCCTCGTAGAGCCCGGCGTCGACGTCGAAGTGGAACAGGTAGTCGCCGAGGCGCTCACCGCTCGGGCGCGACTCGATCCGAGAGAGGTTGAGGTTGCGGTCGGCGAACGCCTCCAAAAGCTCCAGCAGGAGCCCCGGGTAGTTCGCGTTCGGATAGACGATCAGGGTCGTCTTTCCGCCCGCGTCGGAGCGGGCGGACGCGGGCGCGACGACGAGGAAACGGGTCGCGTTGGAGGTGCGGTCTTGGATGTCCTCCGCGAGGATTTCGAGGTCGTCGCCGGCGTTGTCCGGGTGGCCGATCCCGGCGATGCGGGCGTCCTCGCGGGCGCGCTCGACCCCGCGGGCGGTGGAGGCGACCGCTTCGAGCCCGGCGTCCGGATAGTGCTCTTCCAGCCAGTTGCGGCACTGCGCGAGCGCCTGGGAGTGGCTGGCGACGACCCCGAACTCGGGCTCCTGCGCGAGGAGCGCGTGTCGGATCGGGGTGACGACCTCGCGGGTGACCGCGACGTCGTAGTCGGCCAGCGCGTCGAGGCTCTCCGTGACGGACCCCTCGATGCTGTTCTCGATGGGGACGACTCCGCGCTCGAACTCGCCGGAGGCGACGGCGTCGACGATGGCGGTGACCGACTCGCGGAACGACACCTCGGCGGCGACGGCCCGCGCCGCACGGTGTGAGTACGTGCCGGCGGGACCGAGCGTGACGGCGTTCATCGCCCGTACCTATCAGAGCGCGTTAGAAAAGCGTGCGGGTCGCGCGAACGCCGTCGCACGGCGGTCGGCGGTCCCCCTACGGCAGTCGGAGCCGCCCGGCGTACCGGTGCCAGCCGTCGACCGTCCCGACGTACTCGTACGCGTCGGGGGGCTCGATCCCCCAGGCGCGGAGCCGGTCGTCGACGCCGTCCGCGTACGTCGCGAGGAACGACCCCCGGTCCCGGAGCGTCGGCGGCGTCCGCGTGTGCTCGGTCTCGAACCGGCAGCGCGCCGTCCGCCCGTCGTCGAGCGTCGTGATCCGGAGCCGGAGGTCCGAGCGGAGCCGCTCGCTGACCGGCGCGGGGTCGCCGCGGAGGTGTCCCTCGCCGAACGCGTCGAGGGCCGCGAGCGCCTCGTCCGGGACGTGGTTCACGGTCGACATCGCGGCCGCAGGCACCTCACTCGTTCGGCACCGCCGAGAGCGCCGCCTCGACCACCCGGACCGCGGTCGCGCCGTCGCGCCGTCCCACGACGACGGCGAGCGCGCCCCCGGCGACCCCCGCGGCCGCGACGTCGACGTCGACGGCGTCGAGGCGGCGGATGGCGGTCGCGAGCGCTCGGGCGTCGACGTCCCCGGTCGCGAGGATGGCCGTGTCGCGCCCCTCGGGGACGACCGCCGCACCGCCGACACTGAGGAGGGGATCGGTGCCGGCGTCGGTGTCTCGCTCCCCCTCGACCACTCCGACCCCGCTCCGCATCGACACGCTCGCCGAGCGCTCGGCGGTCGCGTACGCCGGGAGGTCCTCCCGGAATCGGCGGAGCGCGGTCGCGATCGCGTCGGTGTCGGCGTCGCCGTCGCCGCCGAGGTCGGCCTCGTCGGCGAGCCACGCGGCGGCGGCGCTGTGGTTCAACACGCCGGCGCGGAGCGCGTCGAGGACGAACGGGCGGGCCCGGGCCGCTTCGCGGGTGTCGGCTGCCAGCGACATGGTCGGGAGTGCGGCGCGGGCCGGCATGGCGATTTCGGTCGGGCTCGGGGAGCGCCCCTCGGCTGCACGCGGCGCCGTCGCGTTCCCGTTGCGCCGCACGTGCCGAAGTCCCTAAGAGCGGCGCGCCCTCAGCGTGTGTATGCAGTCGCTCGTCATCGTCGCACACGGCTCGCACCTCAATCCGGAGTCGAGCGCGCCGACGTACGACCACGCGGACACCATCCGCGCCACCGGCGCGTTCGACGAGGTGAAGACCGGCTTCTGGAAGGAGGAACCGCACTTCCGGGAGGTGCTCCGCACCGTCGAAGGCGACGAGATCTACGTCGTCCCGCTGTTCGTCTCGGAGGGGTACTTCACCGAGCAGGTGATCCCGCGCGAGCTCCGGCTCGACGGCTGGGACGTCGCCGAGTGGGACTCGGACGGCCTCTCGGCCGATCAGGCCACGCTCGTCGCCGAGGACATCGACCGGGAGGTCCACTACTGCGGCCCGGTGGGGACGCACCGCGCGATGACCGACGTGATCGTCCGGCGCGCGGAGTCGGTCACCGGCGATCCCGACGTGGGCGACGACTTCGGGCTCGCCGTCGTCGGCCACGGCACCGAGCGCAACGAGAACTCGGCGAAGGCGATCGAGTACCACGCCGACCGGATCGCCGAGCGCGACCGCTTCGACGAGGTGCGCGCGCTGTACATGGACGAGGACCCCGAGGTCGACGACCTCCCCGAGTTCTTCGAGAGCGACGACGTCGTCCTCGTCCCGCTGTTCATCGCCGACGGCTACCACACCCAGGAGGACATCCCGGAGGACGTCGGGCTCTGCGAGGACTACACGGAGGGGTACGACGTGCCGACCGAGGTGGACGGCACCCGGATCTGGTACGCCGGCGCCGTCGGCACCGAGCCCCTGATGGCCGACGTCGTCTTGGAGCGCGCGGCCGACGCGGGCGCCGACCTCGGTGCCGCGCTCGACGACGTGCGCGAGACCACCCGCGTCGCCACGGGGGACTGACGATGTCCGAACCCGCCGAGGAGTCGGCGGACTCCGGGGCCGCCCCCGAGCCTCCCGACATCGACCTCCCGAGCGACGCCTTCGACGCGGTGCTCGACGCGCTCAGCGACCACACCCCGGGCGACCCGCTCCGGTTCGAGGGGTTCAGCGTCGCGCCCGACCTGCGCGGCGACATCGACGAGGACCGGTACGTCCTCGCCGACGGCGACCGCCGCACCGGGCTGACGGAGGGCGAACTCCACGAGGCGCTCGCCGAGCGCGCCCCCGCGGTCACGGACTGGTACGCCTTCGAGCGCGTCGTCGGCGAGTTCGGCCCCCGTCGGGCGTTCCTGCGCTGGCTGGAGGACGCCGACGGCGCGACGGTGGCGACCCGGTACGCCGCGCTCGCGGAGGGGGTCGAGCGCGCGTGGGGGGAGCTGCGGATTACGGCCACTCTCACCGACCGCGGCGAGCGCCGGTACGACGTGCGCCACGCCGACGACGCCGGCGTCTCGGTCGACGAGCTCGACGCCCACGAGGACCCGCTCGACGCCCGCGACCTCGTCAGGTACGACGAGCAGGGGCGCTACCGTCCCCTCAAGACCGCGCCGTCGCTCGCGGGCGGGTGGGTCTTCCCCGAGCTCGGTCCGCGCGACGCCTACGAGGCGGTCGAGACGATCTACCCCGCGACGGTCGCCAACTGGCACCGCGAGCGCGAGGGCGAGCTCGACGTGAACCACTGGCGCGAGACGATGGCGCGGCAGTCCGGCATCTACGGCGTCGTGAAGACGTGGGACCGCGGCGAGGGGTACGAGCACGTCAACTGGGTCGCGGAGGCGTGCTGCGACGACTCGCAGTGCCTGAAGCGCCGGGAGTGGGAGTACGACGACGAGACCGACCTCGACGTCGACGGCGGCGACGGTGCCTTCCCCTGCCGCGAGCCCTGCTCGGTCGTCGTCTCGGCCGCGCGTAAGTGGACGCGGCTGGAGAGCGAGCAGCCCCGGACCTACGAGTTCGAGCTGACGCCGAGCGAGAAGGAGCAGGTGGAGGAGATCATCGACGCTGTCGCCGACGGCCGGATCGACGAGATCCGGGAGGCCGATACGAAGGAGGGCGCGAACCGCTACCGGACGCGCTTCCTCCGCGCCAAGCTGTTCGACGGGGACGGGAACCTCGCCGGCGTGCCGACCGAGCCGGACGAGAACGACGAGGAGTAGAACGCCCGGTCGTCGCGCGCACAGTCGCGCGTGCGGGCGATCTTAGGTTGTATCACGAAACCTTTAGACGGGAGAGCGGCGTATCCCGGTGCAATGAGTCGCGGCCCCGAGCTGATAATTACGGAGAAGGACAACGCGGCGCGCCGCATCGCCGACATCCTGAGCGGCGAGTCCGCGACGACGGAGCGGAAGAACGACGTCAACGTGTACAAGTGGGGCGGCAAGCGCTGTATCGGCCTCTCGGGCCACGTCGTCGGGGTCGACTTCCCGGCCGAGTACAACGACTGGCGCGACGTCGAGCCGGTCGAGCTCATCGACGCGCCGGTCACCAAGGAGCCGACCCAAGAGGGGATCGTCGCCGCGCTCCGTACGCTGGCGCGGAACGCCTCTCGTGTCGTCATCGCGACCGACTACGACCGAGAGGGCGAGCTGATAGGAAAGGAGGCGTACGAGCTGGTGCGCGAGGTCAACGAGGACGCCCCTATCGATCGGGTCCGATTCTCCTCGATCACCGACAACGAGGTCACCGAGGCGTTCGCGAACCCCGACGAGCTCGACTTCGACCTCGCCGCCGCCGGCGAGGCCCGCCAGGTGATCGACCTCACGTGGGGCGCGGCGCTCACCCGCTTCCTCTCGCTGTCCGCCCGCCAGCTCGGCGACGACTTCATCTCGGTCGGCCGGGTGCAGGGGCCGACCCTCAAGCTCATCGTCGACCGCGAGCGCGAGATCCAGGCGTTCGATCCCGAGTCGTACTGGGAGCTGTACGGGAAGCTGACGAAGTCCGGCGGCGACCCGTTCGAGGCGCGCTACTTCTACCTGAACGACGAGGGCAACGAGGCCCAGCGCGTCTGGGACGGCGACGTCGCGGAGGTGCTCACCGAGGCCCTGGCGGCGGCCGACGAGGCCGTCGTCGACGACGTGCGCCGCCGGACTCGGACCGACGAGCCGCCAACCCCGTTCAACACCACGGCGTTCATCCGGGCGGCGGGCTCGCTCGGCCACTCCGCCCAGCGCGCCATGTCGCTCGCGGAGGACCTGTACACCGCCGGCTACGTCACCTACCCGCGGACGGACAACACGGTGTACCCCGAGGACCTGGAGCCCCGCGAGCTGATCGAGGAGCTCTCGGCCGCCTCGACGTTCGGGAAAGACGCGAAGTCCCTCCTCGACCAGGAGGAGATCGAGCCCACCGAGGGAGACGAGGAGACGACCGACCACCCGCCGATCCACCCGACCGGCGAGCTCCCGTCGGCGTCGGACCTCTCGGAGGACGAGTGGGAGGTGTACGAGCTTATCGTCCGCCGCTTCCTCGCGACCTGCGCCGAGCCCGCGACGTGGGAGCGGCTCCGCGTCGTCGCGCTCGCGAACGGCGAGGCGACCGCGGTCGCCGAGGGCGCTGACGGACGGGCCGCCCTCCGGAACCCGGCGGACGCCGACGGTCCCGCCGACCTCGTCGCCGACGGCGGGCTCCGGCTCAAGGCGAACGGGAAGCGCCTGCTGGAAGCGGGGTACCACGAGGTCTACCCGTACCGCTCCAGCGACGAGCGAATCGTCCCCGACGTCGAGGTCGGCGAGAGGCTCGCGCTCGACGGCCGCCGCACGGACGCGAAGGAGACCCAGCCGCCCCGCCGGTACGGCCAGTCGCGGCTCATCGAGGAGATGGAGAAGCGCGGCGTCGGCACGAAGGCGACCCGCCACCGCACCCTCGAGAAGCTGTACGACCGCAACTACATCGAGAGCGACCCGCCGCGGCCGACCCGGCTCGCGGAGGCGGTCGTCGAGGCGCCCGAGGAGTTCGCGGAGCACATCGTCAGCGAGGAGATGACCGCCCAACTGGAGCGGGACATGCAGGCGATCGCGGCCGGCGAGAAGGGGTACGACGAGGTGACCGAGGCGTCCCGCGAGCTGCTCGACCGCGTGTTCGACGACCTCACCGAGTCCCGCGACGCGGTCGGCGACCACCTGCAGAAGTCGCTGAAGGCGGACAAGACGCTCGGCCCCTGTCCCGAGTGCGGCGCGGACCTCCTCGTCCGGAAGTCCCGACAGGGCTCGTACTTCGTGGGCTGTGACGGCTACCCCGACTGCGAGCACACCCTCCCGCTCCCCTCCACCGGGAAGCCGCTCATCCTCGACGAGACCTGCGAGGCGCACGACCTCCGGCACGTGAAGATGCTCGCGGGCCGGAAGACGTTCGTCCACGGGTGCCCGCAGTGTAAGGCCGACGAGGCCGACGATCAAGAGGACGAGGTGATCGGTGCGTGTCCGGAGTGCGGTGAGACGCACGGGGGAGAGTTGGCCATCAAACGCCTCCGCTCCGGCTCCCGGCTCGTCGGCTGCACGCGCTACCCCGACTGCGACTACTCGCTGCCGCTCCCCCGCCGCGGCGAGATCGAGGTCACCGACGAGCGCTGCGAGGAACACGACCTCCCGCACCTCCGGGTCCACTCCGGCGACGAGCCGTGGGAGCTCGGCTGTCCGATCTGTAACTACCGCGAGTTCACCGCCCGCCAGGAGGGCTCGGAGCTCCAGACGGTCGAGGGGATCGGCGAGAAGACGGCCGAGAAGCTGCAGAACGTCGGCGTCGACGGCGTCGACGATCTCAAATCCGCCGACCCGGACGATCTCGCCGCCGACGTCGACGGCGTCGGCGCCGACACCGTTCGGGACTGGCAGGCGAAGGCGGACTGACGCTCCCGGCGTCTCCGACTTTCCGACCCACAGACACATAAGCGCGGGACGCGTCAGTCGCGCTACGTATGGGTCGCGACAGCGACGCTGACGGGGACGCGGACGGCGGCCTCTCGGCCGGCGAGAGAGACCGCGCCGCCGATGAGGGGTCGCTGAGCGCGCCCGGCGGCGAGGCGCTCCCGCGCGTCCTCCGCTCGTTCGTCGACGCGATCCCGACGCCGGCGCTCGCGTGCGATCCGGGGAGCCTCGCGATCCGCGCGGCGAACCCGCCGGCGGCCGATCTGCTCGACCGCGACCGCGGCACGCTGACGCTGATGGGGCTCGACGACCTCGGCGAAGCGGCGGCGACCGTCGCCGGCGACCCGATCGGCGCGGCCGTCCGCGCCCCGCCCGACGGCGACGGCGTCACCCGCTTCGAGTGGACCGTCGCGAGCGCGCCGATGCGGCGCCTCGAACTGGCCGTCCGCGCCGCCACGGTCGCCGACCGCGAGTGGTTGATCGTCGGTCTGACCGACGTCACCGACCGGGTCACCGCCGAGGAACGCCTCCGGTCGCAGCTCCGCGTCACCGACGCGGTCGCCGCGACGGTTCCGGTCGCCCTGTTCCAGTGCACCGAGCGCGGCACCCTCTCGCGGTGGAACGACCGGCTCGCCGCGGACGCCGGCTACGAGGACGAGCGGCTCTCCGGGACCGCGTTGACGTCGCTGTTCGACGACGAGAGCCACGACGCCGTCGCCGCTGCGCTCCAGTCCGTCTACCGCGAGGCCGAGAACGCCGAGTGCGAGGCGACGCTCGTCACCCGTTCGGGCGAGCGCGTCCCGTACCGGCTCTCGCTCGGCCCGGTCACCGACGGCGACGAGGTCGTCGGCGCGGTCGGGGTCGGCGAGGACGTCACCGAGGCGTCCCTCCGAGAGGAGCGGCTCGCCGTGTTGACTCGGGTGCTCCGCCACAACTTCCGGAACGACCTCAACGTCGTCACGGGGTTCACGCAGCGGGCGATCGGCGAGGTCGAGGACCCGACGCTCGCCGCGGAGCTCGAGCGCGTCGTCGACACCGCGGAGCGGCTGCTGCGCGTCGGCGAGACCTCGCGGCGGGTCGAGCGGCTGCTCGCCGACCGGCCCACGCCCCGGCCGACGGACCTCGCGGACGAGGTCGAGGAGGCGCTGGTGACGGTTCCGTCGGAGCTCCGCGACCGCGCCGACATCGAGGTGGACGTCCCGGAGGGGATCACGGTGTCGGCGGTCGGCTACCTCGCCGAGGCGATCGCGGAGCTCGTCGACAACGCGATCCGACACGGCGACGCGGACCGCCCCTCGGTGACCGTTACTGCCGCCGAGCTCCCCAGCGAGTCGTGGACGTCGCTGGTCGTCGCCGACGACGGTCCGGGGATCCCCCCCGTCGAGCGCGCGGTGCTCACCGGCGAGGAGACGCCGCTGGAGCACGCCAGCGGGCTCGGACTCTGGTACGTGAACTGGATCGTCAGCGCCGGCGGCGGGGGCTTCGACATCGGCGAGAGCAAGGCCGGCGGCACGCGGATCGAGATGGAGCTCCGCACGGTCGACGGGGAGTGAGTCGGACGCGCCCGAGCCGTCGCTCCGGTCACTCGACGAGCCGGACCTCGTCGCCGACGGCGACGTCGACGGCGGCGCCCGCGGGGAGCTCGGCGACCGTGTCGGCCCGCCCCCGGCCCAGTCCGACGAACGGGGCGAGCCGCTTCCGCTTTCGCACCTCGCCGTCGACGAGCCACAGCGCGTCGATCGCGAACGGGACGAACAGCATGTGGAGCCACTGCGCGTCGGCCTCCTCGAAGGGGAAGACGAGCCGGTAGCCGTCGGGGACGGCGCGCCTGAACATCAGTCCGCGGCCCTGTTCGAGCGTCGACCGGGCGACGTCGACGTCGTCGGCGAGGACGGTCGACTTCCGGTCGTCGGCGTCGGGCCCCGCGTCGGCGTCGGGCCCCGCGTCGCCGTCGGACTCCGCGCTGCGGTGGACGAGTCGCACGCTCCGCACGTGGCGACCGTCGGAAAAATAGCCTCGCGATCGCGACCGCGAACCGCCGGCGCGACCGTCGATCGCCGCCGCTGACGGTCAGGAACTGCTCCGTCGGATCAGCTCGCGCTTCCGTACGTCTCCTCGAGGTACTCGACGATGTCGTCGCTCTCGGACATGCCCTCGATCCCGTTCGCCTCGTCGACGAGGACGGGCACGCCGGTCTGCCCGCTCAGCTCCTCGACCTCCGTGCGCTCGGAGTGCGAGCGCGGCACCATCACCGACTCGTACTCCACGTCCAGCTCGGCGAGCTTCGTCTTCACCTTCGCGCAGTAGGGACATCCCTCCAGTTCGTAGAGCGTCAGATTTGCCATCACCATCGGTAGGGCGTAGACGCGTAAAGAAGTACGGTGGGCGGTGCGCGCCGCGCGCACGGGCGGCGGTCGGGCTACAGGACGACGCCGCGCGTCTGCAGGACGTAGTAGACGACGAGCAGCGCCGCGATGACGTACTGGCCGAGCGCGACCTCGTCGTACTCGCCGACGGCGACCTTGATAAGCGGGTAGGCGACGATACCGGCGGCCAGCCCGTCGGCGATCGAGTAGGCGAACGGCATCACGGTGACCGTGAGCCCCGCGGAGACGGCCCACGCCGGGTCCGACCAGTCCACCTCGACGAGCCCCTGCAGCATCATCACGCCGACGACGATGAGCGCGATGAAGGAGGCGTACTCCGGGATGGCCGCGACGACGGGGATCACCGCGAGCGAGGCGACGAACAGCAGCGCGACGACGAGGGCCGTCAGTCCGGTGCGACCGCCCTCCTCGACGCCGGTCGACGACTCGATGTACGTCGTCACCGTGGAGGTGCCGAGCACCGCGCCGGCGGTCGTCCCCACCGCGTCGGCCATCAGCGGCTTGTCCATGTCGGGGACGTCGCCGTCTTCGTCGAGGAAGTCGCCGAACTGCGAGACGCCGATGAGCGTCCCGGCGGTGTCGAAGAAGTCGACGAAGAAGAACGTGAACACGACGAGACCGAACGTGAGCGGGTCGACCCCGGAGAGCCCGTCGACGAACGCCCCCGCGAGCGGCGAGATGTCGTACTGTGCGCTCGGGAGCGTCTCCGGCGTGATCGTGCCGCGGTCGAAGAACCCGGCGAGCGTGAGTCCCCAGCCGACGACGGAGGTCGTCAGGATGCCGATCACGATCGAGCCCGTGACGCCGCGCGCCCAGAGGCCGAAGGTGAACACGAGCCCGAGGATCCCCAAGATCGCCCACGGGTTGCCGAAGATGCCGCCGAGCGTGACGAGCGTCGCGTCGTCGGGGACGACGATCTGGAG
This sequence comes from Halorubrum sp. Ib24, assembly GCF_002252745.1. Lineage (NCBI taxonomy): Archaea > Methanobacteriati > Methanobacteriota > Halobacteria > Halobacteriales > Haloferacaceae > Halorubrum > Halorubrum sp. Ib24. The sequence continues at coordinate 28,148 of NZ_NHOX01000025.1, forward strand.
CTCCTGGAAGCCGATGAACAGGAGGAAGAGGCCGATACCGGCGCCGACCGAGCGCTTCACCGGCTCGGGGAACAGCCGGATGACGTACTCGCGCGCGCCGACCGCGGTGAGCAGCATGAAGAGGATCCCTTCGACGAACACCGCGGCGAGGGCCGTCTGCCACGGGATCCCCAAGCCGAGCACGACGGTGAACGCGAAGAAGGCGTTGAGTCCCAGCCCCGGCGCGAGCCCGAACGGACGGTTGGCGTACAGCGCCATCACCAGCGTCGCGAGCGCGGACGAGAGGATCGTCGCGATGGCGATCATCTGGACCACCTCGAAGAACTCGTAGCCGGGGATCTGGATCGCCTCGGCGAGGATGAACGGGTTCACGACGATGATGTACGACATCGCGAGGAAGGTGGTGAGCCCCGCGACCAGCTCCGTACGGACGTCGGAGTCGTGCGCCTCCACGTCGAACCGCGCAGCCAGCGTATCTGTAAGCCCCATTGAACGGATGTGTCTACTTTCGTATCGGATGATAAGCCTTGCTGAACGAGCGCGGAGAATACACATACACGTGTATTAATACGCCGCTTTAGGCGTCAATAATCTAAAGAAAATGCGCGAACGTGTTTACTCCCCTTCTCTGAGCGCGACTGCCGACCCGCGCGAGCGACTCCCCGCGGGTCGCGAACGCGCCGACCGGCGCGTCACCCGACGGCCGCCGGCGGGTTACTCGAACGTCGTCAGCGCGCCGACCGGCGCGTCCGTGATCGCTCGCGCGCGCTCCATCCCCTCGTCGCCGACGGCGATGAGGGTGAAGACGCCGGTGACGTCGGCGTCGGCCTGGAGGGCGATGTCGAGGAGGAGCTCCTGGGTCTCTCCCGACCGGATCAGGTCGTCGACGACGAGCACGGTGTCGCCGGCGTCGACCGCGCTCGCGGGGAGGTAGTATGTGAGCTCGATGCCGGAGGCGAGCCGCTGGCGCGACTCGATGAACTCCTCGACGGCGGTCTCCTTCGACTTCTTGGCGTACGCGAGGCGGGCGTCGAAGAAGGAGGCCATCGCCGCGCCGAGGGTGATCCCGTCGGTGGCGGCGGTGAGGACGACGTCCGGCGACTCGAACGCGAACGTCTCCGCGGCCACGGGCGCGACCAGGTCGAGGAACGACTGGTCGAAGACGACGCCGGAGTTGTCGACGTACCCCTCGTCGTCGAACTCGACGCGGGCGATCAGCTCGTCGGCGAGCGCGTCGCGGCCCACCGCCTCGACGACCTCGCTCGCTCGGTCGGCGCCGGGCAACACGTGGCCGTTCACGTACCGGTTCAGGTCGCCGGAGGGGAGCCCGGTCACCTCGGAGAGCTCCTCGTACGTTCGCGTCTCCTTCAACATCCGCAACACGGCGACCGCCTGCAGCTGGAGGGCCGCCTTCTCTGCTCGGTTCATGCAGATGATCGTGATCGCACAAGTATGAATACGTCGAAGTGTTCTCCGGAGGAGATACACATGTGTGTGCATGACATGGGGTCGGCTCACGGATCCGTCGCCGGGAAGTCTCGGCTCACGGATCCGCCGTCGCATCGAGAGAGTCTCGGCTCAGGCGTCGGCCGTCGCGTCGAAGAAGACGGCCGGATCGCTCACGTCGATCTCGACCACGTCCCGGTCGTCGAGGGGGCGGAGACGGACCGTGAGCGCGCCGGCCGCGTCGCCGCCCGCCCTGAGCGACTCCAGCTCGTCGGCGCCGAGGTACGTCGGCACGCAGACGGCGACCTCGGCGTCGCCGTCCTCCGCGACGACGAGGCGGTACTCGACGCCCCCGGCCGCGGCGGCGTACACCCGAACCGAGTCGACGTCGGCGCTCGGCGCTCGGCGACGTGCTTCCGCGCCGACGAGGACCACTCCTACTGGGAGAGCGAGCCGATCGAGGAGAACGCCCGGACCGCGGGCGACGACGACTGAGCGGACCCGACCCGGCCGCGGGGCTCGGCGGTCGCGTCGCGACACAGGGACGCTCGCCGGGGACCGCCCACGTCGAACGAAGTTCGATTCAGACCGAAACCCGACTTCGGAGCGCAGTCGCTCGTTCGACGAACGACCGCTCAGGCGAGCCTGACGGCCGTCCCGTACGCGATCACTTCCGAGGCGCCCTGCGTCACCTCCGACGTCTCCATCCGGACGTTCACGACGGCGTCGGCGCCCATCTCGATCGCGTCCGCCTCCATCCGCTCGATCGCTTGATCCCGGGCGTCCGCGAGCAGCGTCGAGTAGGCCTTGAGCTCACCGCCGGCGAGGTTCCGGATCCCCTGCGTGATGTCTCGGCCCACGTTCCGCGCTCGCACGGTGTTGCCGCGGGCGATACCCAGAACCTCCGCGATCTCGCGGCCGGCGACGGTTTCGGTGGTGACGGTCGCGACGAGCGACTGCTCCGGGTCGGACGAGACTACTGTCGAAGACATAATCGCCCCGTATACGTCGTCTGAGGAAATAAACCGACGGTGACGCGTGCGGCCTCGTCGCGTGGTCGCCGTCTACCGCTCCCGCACGACGACGAACTCCGCGAGGTCGCGGAGGTACTCGATCGCCTCCGTCTCGGGCGGGTCGGCGTCGTCGAGCGCGGCCAGGGCGAGCTTCGACTGCTCGCGGGCCCGCTCGTCGATCTCCTCGGGGGACAGCGAGGTGACCTGCACCACCGAGGGCCGGTCCATCTCCGCGTCCTGTCCCGTCGGCTTGCCGAGCTCGTCGGCGTCGGCGGTCGCGTCGAGCACGTCGTCGCGCATCTGGAACGCGATGCCGACGCGCTCGGCGTACTCGCCGAACGAGTCGATCGCGTGGGGGTCGGCGCCGCCGGCGACCGCGCCGAGCTCGGCGGCGCCCCGGAACAGCGCGCCGGTCTTCCGACGGGCGAGCTCCATGTACTCCGCCTCCGTCGTCGGGCGGTCGGCGAGCTCGGTCGCCTCGCCCTCGCCGAGCTCGACCATCGCCTCGGCGACGGTCCGCATCGCGCGCGGCTCCGCGGAGAACAGCCCGAACGCCTCGCCCAGCAGGCCGTCGCTGGCGACGATCGCCGGGCCGTATCCGAACTCCGCCCACGCGGAGGGGGTGCCGCGTCGGACCTCCGAGCGGTCGATGATGTCGTCGATCACGAGCGACGCGTTGTGGACGAACTCGATTCCGGCCGCGAAGTCGACGGCGTCCGCGGGGTCCCCGTCGAACGCCTCGCAGGCGAGGATCGTCACCGCCGGGCGGACCCGCTTGCCGCCGGCGAGGACGACGTGGCCGACCTCGTCGGACAGCTCGTCGGGCTCGACCTCGTCGATGACGGCCTCCAGCCGGTCCTCGACCAGCGCGACCCGGCGCTCCAGGTACTCCATCTATTGCCCGGACGGGCCGGCCGCGCAAAGGCCTAACGGAACGGCGGCCGCGGGCGACTACGTGAATCGAACGCCGAGGTCGTGGAGCCCGTCGTTGTTGCTCGCGACGTTGATAAGCAACGGGGTGAGCCCCTCGATCTCGGGCGCGTTGGCGATCCCGCCGGCGTCGAGCGCGCGGAGCCCCTCGATTCCCTCCGCGACGTCCGCGACCGTTCGCTTCGCGTCCTCGTCGTCGCCGATCACGAGCGTGTCGATCCCGAGGTCGGCGTCGAGGTTCGCGAGCCGGGCGGCCGCGAGGTTGTGGAACGCGCCGACGACGGCGACGCCCTCCGGCGCGGCGTCCGCCGCGATCCGCGCCACCGAGCCCGCGCCGGGCTTGTGGTAGTGGAACCCCTCGTCGTCGCGTTTCATCCCCGTCGCCGGCGAGACGAGGACGTCGCCGTCGGCCAACTCGTCCGCGACGGCCTCGACCGTGTCGCCGATGTGGTACGGCGGCACCGCGAGGACGACGATCGCGGCCGCGGCGGCGGCCGCCGCGTTCTCGGCGCCCTCGACCGCCGCGTCGAGGCCGCGGCTCTCCAGTTCGGTGGTGTACTCCTCGGCCTTGGTCTCCGCCTTCTCCGCCTCCCGCGAGCCGATCGAGACGCGGTGAGGGGTGTCGGCCGCCAGCCGGAGCGCGAGCCCCTCGCCGATGTCGCCGGTACCGCCGAGTATCGCGATCTTCATACGGTCTGTGGGGCCGCTCGCGTCTTATGGGTTCCGTGACCGGCCGTCCTCGCCACCGTTCGGATCGGGGACCGCCGTTCGGATCGGGAGCTTCTTTTTCGGCCGCGCAGAGGCGACGCTCATGGACGAGCAGGACCGCGTCGCCGCGTTCGTCGCCGAGCACGGGCTGGAGACCGACCTCGCGTACCGCGTCCTCGACTTGGAGAGCGAGGTCGGCGAGGTCGCGAAGGAGGTCGCGACCTCGACCGACTACGGGAGCGACCCGGACGCCGCCGCGATCGCGAGCGACGAGCTCGGCGACGCGCTGTTCGCGCTGCTGGCGCTCGCCGAGACCGCCGACGTCGACGCCGGCGACGCGCTCGCCGAGTCGCTGGCGAAGTACGAGCGACGGCTCGACGCGTCCGCCGACGCGGGGTCCGGTCGGTAGGGGCGGACTCGGGCGTCGGTTCAAGTGGGCCGGCCCCCTACCACCGTCATGGCCGACACTCCGTCGCTCGCGCTCCGCTACGTCGCCTGCGACGCCTGCGAGACGGTGTTCGCGCTGCCCGACGACCCCGAAGAGCCGGACGCCTGCGGGCGGTGCGGCGCCTCACCGCTCCGCGAGCTTCGGGGCGTCCGGGGGCCGGACGCCTACTTCGCGCCTTGATCCCGGCTCACATCGGGTCGCGTCAGCGGCTCACAGCAGGTCGTCCACGTCTGCTTCGCCGTCCGCGATCGCCCGCAGTTCCTCGTCGGAGAGCCGCTCGATCACGAAGTCGGGCATTCCCTCGGGGAGCCCCGCCGGGGCCGACCGCCCGCCGTCGGTCCCCATCGCGACCGCCCCGTCGCCCCCGTCGTCGTCGGCGCTCCCGACTCCCCCGACGTCGTCGCCCGTACCCAACCGGCGCACGGCGCGTTCCACCTCCTCGACCGTCTCGGCCTGACGCTCGCTCTCGGCCGCCAGCTCCCGCATCTCGTCGGAGACGCGGTTCGACTGCCGGACCACCTCGTCGACCGTGGCGGCGATTTCCTCGGCGGCGGCGGCCTGCTCGTCGGTCACGTCCGAGACCTCGTCGATGCCGTCCGCCGTCTCCGTCACCGCCTCGGCGATGGCGGCGAGGCTCTCCGTCGCGTCGCCGACTCGCTCGCTCCCGTCGTCGACCCGCTCGGTCGTCTCCGAGAGGCTCCCGACGGTGTCCTCGGTGTCGGTCCGGATCCCGTCGACCATCGATTCGATGTCGCTCGCGTGTCGCTGCGACTCCTCCGCGAGCGACTTGATCTCGTCGGCGACGACACCGAAGCCGGCGCCGGCGTCGCCCGCGCGGGCCGCCTCGATCGAGGCGTTCAACGCGAGCAGGTTGGTCTGGTCGGCGATCCCGTTGATCGCGTCGACGAACTCGTCGATCTCCTCGACGCGGTCTTGGAGCGATTCGACGTCGTCGGCCACCTCGTCGACGGCGGCGCCGATGTCGTCCATGGCCGCCGCGGCGTCGTCGGCCGCCGCGCGACCGTCGTCCGCCAGCGACTCCGCTCGGCCGCTCGTCCGTTCGACCTCGTCGGCGGTCGATGCCACCTCCTCGACCGTCGCCGAGAGGTTCGACACCTCCGAGGAGATCTCCGCCACCCGCTGCGACTGCTCTTCGGAGGCGTCGTCGACCGCGGCGGCGCTGTCGGCGGCGTCCGACGCCGACTCCCGGAGGTCGCCCAGCGGCTCCCGGACCTCGTCTTCCACCTCGGCCATCAGGCGCTCGTTCCGCTCGATCTCCTTCGAGAGCCTCTCGTTGTACGAGTGGATGTACGTGTCCGTGACGACCTGCATGTCGAGGTTGACGATCCGGAGGACGGAGAGGAGGTCCTCGATCGCGTCGTCGACTTCCGCTTCTATCGCCGCCTCGGTCTCGGCGTCGACGGCCCCGCCGTCAGCGTCGTCCGGTGCGCTCGGCGTCACCCCGTCCGCCCCGCCCGACAGCCGGTCCGTGAGCGAGTCGACGAGCCGGTCGCCGATGAGCGGGAGAATGAGGTCGTAGTACACGCCGTACTGGCCGAGGTAGTGTTTCATCGGCATCTCCAGCACGTCGTGGATCTTCCCGATCCGCGCCCGGTCCTCGAAGTACTCCTCACCGTAGTCGCCGCCCGCGAGCGTCACGAGGTACGCCGACTGCGTCCGCTTGAGCTGGTCGATCCCCTTATCCGAGCGGCCGATGACGTCAACGGTCTGCTCGTGGCCGGTGAGATTCTCGTAGAAGTCTTCCCCGATCCGATCGGCGTTCTCCGCGAACGCCTCCTCGTACCGGCTCAGCCGGCGTTTGTCGTCCTCGTCGAAGCCGACGAACTCCTTGCGCCACCGGATCTCCTCGGCGTCGAGCCCGATGTCGTCCACCAGCGCCGCGGCGTCCACACCGGCGCTCAGTTCGCCCCGTCCGAAGTCTCCGCTCCCGTACTCGCCGGACTTACTCATACCGTCGCCCGCACGTCGGTGGAATATAACGTTGTGCGTCCGTTTTTCAGGACTGATACGTTTCGAGGGCAACGACCGGACCGCGGAGAGAGGAAGGCGATAATAAACAATCCCGCCCCGGATTCTCGCGGTCTGAGACCGCCTCGGTTCGCCCCGGCAGACGTCGACGTGGCCCCGGACGCGGCGACTCAGCTATCGACGGTCTCCGAGTGCGGCGGCGGCAGGAGAACGACGGTCCCCGGGTGCTCGCTCCGCCACTCGCCCCAAGTGGTCACCGTCGACGGAACGATCGGCAGCCGGTCGCCCGCCTCGGGACCGCAGATGGCCTCCCCGAGGATCTGGCTCCAGTAGCTCAGCGTCGCCTCGTCGTACATCACGAGGTTGCCACCTCGGGCTAGGTCGGTCTCCCCGCCCGTCCGTCCGGCACCGAACGTCCGGTTGTCCCGTTCGCTCGCGGCCTGCCGGATGGACTCGGGCTGCCAGAGCAGGCCGGAAACCAGGAACGTGGTCGGCTCGCCGTCGAGTCGCCGGTCGGCGACGAGGCCGCTGCGGCAGATCGGACAGTACGTGACGATCACCGGTCGACGCTCACCGCTATCGGTCCGCCCGAACGCGTCGTTGACGATCTCGTGAATGTAGAGGACCGCCAACGGGTACGCCCGCGTTCCGTCGGGGCCCTCCAGCCCGATGACCGTCTGTTCGGCGCTGAGCGTCGTCGCATCGTCGAAGCGATACTCGGGGGCCGGGGTTATCTCGTCCCAGTCGGGACCGAAGGCCGGGTCGGTGATGGCGGCGATACCGGGATCGGCTCTGATCTCCTCCTCGCAGATCGTAGACGGAATGCCGTATTCGGCCATCGCACTCTCGTTTCGGTCGGGGCCATCGTCGGTCGGCGTCTCGGACTGTTCGCTATCGACGGCACCGCCGCACCCGGCGAAGCCACTCATCCCCAGCCCGAGCGCCGAGAGGAGCGAACGGCGGTCCATGGCGGCCTCAGGAACCGCGTGCGCAAAACTCATACGCCGACGTGTTCCGCCGCCGCACCACCGCCGCGCTCAGCCGAGACCGAGCAGCGACAGCCCGCCGTACCGGAAAAAGAAGAGGTAGAGCTGGGCCAGTCCGGCGAGTGCCAGCAACGCCCCGGTGAGCCGTTCGAACCGGTTGCCACTGTCGGCGAGCCGCGTGACGAGCCGGTCGTAGCCGAGCGCGGTCGCTCCCGTGACGGCGACCATCAGGAGGACCATTCCGGTCGCGTAGGCGGCGAAGACGGTGATCGCGCCCACGGGACCGGCACTGAACGCGACGCCGGCGAGGCCGACGAACACGGGCGCGGTACACCCCGCGGCCGCCGCCGCGTAGACGACGCCGAACAGCAGGAAGCCGCTCTTGGACCGACGACGGGCCGGCAGTCGGATATGCACCGCGGAGACGCCGTACCGGCCGGTCGCGACGGCGCCTCCGAGGGCGACCAGTCCGGCGCCCACCACCAGCTCTAGGGCGGCGAGGTTCGACAGCGGTTCCGTCCCGACAACGGCCACGAGGAGGGCCAATGCGGCGTAGACGACGAGCATGCCGCTGCTGGTGAGGGCGGCCACGAGCCCCGCCCGTCGGAGCTGAACCCCCGCCGGTGCGTCGCCCGCCGCGTCGCCGTGGTAGAACGCGATGTAGCCGGGCAACAGCGGGTAGGCACACGGGGCGAAAAACGTCGCCACACCGGCCGAAAACGCGAACCCCAGACGAAGCGGCGCCAACTGACTCATGCGCCGGGGTCGTCAAGGGCGTCGGCGATGGTGTCAGCGGCTGCCAACCCGCTGTGGCGCCAGACCTCCGCGTTCTCGGTATCGAGCGCGATCAACGTCGGGATCCGTGTCACGTCGTATCGCTCGGACACGTGCAGGTTCGGATCCGTCGCGACCGGCCAGGTCCCCTCGTTGTCGCGCCAGAACCGCTCTACGGCCGCCTCGTCCGCCTCGTTCGTTATCGAGAGCATGTGGACCGCGGGATACTCCCGCTCGATGCGACGGAGTTCGGTCATCTGCGGCTCGCAGGGCGCACACCACGTCGCCCAGAAGTCGAGCAATACCACGTCGTCGACCGGGGCGACCCGAACCGAGCCGCCCGGCGAACCCGCGACGGCCAAGGTGTCGAGCGCTGAGGTCTCGTCCGCGGACGTACCGATGCATCCGGCTATCCCCGTCGCGGCAGCAGCGAGTCCCCCGGCGAGGAATCTGCGACGGGACGGCATACCGACCAGCACGATATCGCGCTAATTAGTTTTTCGCCGGTCGTGGCCCGTCGATACACAGCAGTGGCTCTCTCGGCGTCGTTACCACTCCGGTTCGGTCCCGCCGTCCGCTCTCGCGCTCGTGGCCGCGAGCTCCGCGAACTTCGCGTCGACCGGCGCCGGCTTCGACGTCGAGCGAGCGCTCGAACAGTGACCCCGACGCGGTCATCGGATTACACGACGCGGTTTCCGCGACGAGTCGCGTCACTCGCGCTCGCCCACCCCCAGCGCGCGAGGTCGACGTTATCAGCGACGAGGTCGGGCGCGTCCGTAGGATGAGCGGTCGTCGGTCGCGCGGCCGCGTCGTCCTCCCCGCCCGACCGCCCGCCGGGCGGAACCTCCCCGCGGCGAAGACGCGTTCGACGAACGCGTCCCGGACGCCCTCGTTCTCGAAGAGCCCGTGGAGGTACGTTCCGAGCGCCCGGTCGGTCGCCGCGCTCTCCGGGCCCAGCGGGGAGGCGACCGACGCGGTCGGCGTCGACCGGCCCATGTGGATCTCGTAGCCGGTCGCGGTCCCCGCGGCGCCCGCGAGCGGACCGACTCCCTCGACCGACCGCGTCACGCGCTCCACGCGCTTCTCCGTCTCGAAGCGCGTCTCGACCGGGAGGACGCCGACCCCCTCGACCTCGGTCCGCTCCCCGGTCCCCTCGACCCCGGCGTTCGTCAGCCGCTCGCCGAGAACCTGGTAGCCGCCGCAGAGGCCGACGATCGGGCCCGCGAACCCGCGGAGCGCGTCGTCGAAGCCGGCGTCGCGGAGCGCGAGCAGGTCGTCGACGGTGTTCTTCGAGCCGGGGAGGACGACCGCGTCGGCGCCGTCGAGGGGGGAGCCGGTCCCGCCGCGGGAGGCGTCGAGCGGGACGTACGCCACCCGAACCCCCGGCTCGCGCGCCAGCGGCTCCAGGTCGGTGAAGTTCGAGATCCGCGGGAGCCGCGGGACGGCGATCCGGACCGCGTCGCCGTCGGCGACCCCGTCGTCGGCCCCGAGGACGCCGGGCTCACCGCCGTCTCGACCCTCGGTCCGATCGGGGAGGGAGAGACTGTCCTCCGCGGGGAGGCCGGGGTCGTCGTGCGGGACCACGCCGACGATCGGGACGCCCGTCCGGTCCTCGATCTCGGCGATGCCGGGCTCTAAGAGGGCGGGGTCGCCGCGGAACTTCGTGATGACCGCGCCGACGACGCGCTCGCGGACGTCGTCCGGCAGGAGTTCGAGGGTGCCGTAGAGGCTCGCGAAGGCGCCGCCGCGCTCGATGTCGACCGCGATCACGATTCTGGCGTCGGCGAAGCGGGCGCACTCGACGTTCGCGAGGTCCCGGTCGTGGAGGTTGATCTCGGCGATGCTGCCCGCCCCCTCCGCGACGACCACGTCGTGGTCGGCCGCCAGTCGGCGGTGCGCCGCGACCGCCGCCTCGCGGGCGGCCTCCCAGTGCGACTCGTAGTACTCGCCGGCCGCGTAGTGGCCGACCGCCTCGCCGTCGACGATCAGCTGGCTCTCGCCGTCGCCGCGCGGCTTGAGCAGCACGGGGTTCATGTCGGTCGTCGCCGGGACCCGGGCGGCCCGGGCCTGCACGTGCTGGGAGACGCCGATCTCGCCCCACTCGCCGTCCGGCGCCAAGGCGACCCGGGCGTTGTTGCTCATGTTCTGCGCCTTGTACGGCGCCACCGAGACCCCGTTCCGCGCGAGGTGCCGGCAGAGCCCGGCCGCCAGCGTGCTCTTGCCGGCGTGGCTCGCCGTGCCGGCGATCAGGACCGTCTCGGCGTCGGGGTCGGTCATCCGGGTCGGAAGTCGGCGGTCACGTCAGTACTCCGTCCCCCGCCGCGCCCGGTGTCCCGCGTCGAAGGGGTGCGCCACTTTCCGGACGTTCGTGATCAGGTCGGCGACGCCGTCCAGGTACGCCGGCTCCGCGTGGCTCCCGGTGAGGACGAGCTCGAGCCCGTCCGGCTTCGACTCCGCGAGCGCGACCACGTCCCCAGGGTCGACGAGGCCGCGGTCGGCCGCGTACAGCAGCTCGTCGACGATCAGCATGTGGACCCCGTCGTCGGGGTCGCCGTCGAGCGGGAGCGGCGCCGTCAGGTCCGCGTCGGCGGCGCCGGCGACGAGCGCCTCGGCGCGCTCGAAGGCGGCCGCGGCCTTCGCCTCGTGCTCGCCGTCCGCGGAGCCGTCGAGCAGTCCGTGCCAGCCGTAGTGGCCGGCGTTCTCGTATGTGAACCCCGGCATCGCGGCGATCGCGTTGTACTCGCCCCTGACGCCCTCGACGCTGTCCGCGCCCCCCTTCATGAGCTGGAGCATGTGGACGCGGTAGCCGTGCCCCGCGGCCCGGAACCCCATCCCCATCGCCGCCGTCGTCTTCCCCTTCCCGTCGCCCCACCAGGCCTGCACGAGCCCGAACTCCTCGGGCGCGGCCGGCTCGATCGGCTCCGGTTCGGGGGCCGTGCCGCCGCCGGGAGTCCGGGACGCCGGGTGCTCGGCCGCCGATTCGTCGCCGTCGGTCGGTTCCTCGTCGGTCGATACGTCCGCGTCGCCGTCGGTGTCTGTGTCGTCGTGTGTCATGGGTCGAAGACCTCCGCCCGCTCGTCGGCGACGACGCCGTGTTCGGCGTCGCCGGCCGGACCGGGCAGGTCGGCGTCCGGGTACCGCGACCGCAGGCTCGCGCGCACCGCGTCCCGGACGCAGGCGCGGGCCGCCGCGCCGACCGGCGTGGCGCTGCCCGAGAACGCCGCCGGCTCCCCGTTCGGGTCGTCAGCGACCGCGACCGCGTCGCTCGTCGTGCCCGGCACGCCCGCGGTCGCGAGCAGGGTCGCCGCCTTCGCCTCGGCCGCGACGGAGACGAGGTTCGCGGCGGCGCCGGGCGCGAGCCGCCGGGTGGTCCCGACGATCAGGTTGACCGTGCCGGGTCGCGGGCGGTCCTCGGTCGCCGCCTCGGGCTCGCGCTCCCGAGCGCCGTCCCCGGGCTCTCCCTCCGGGTCCATCGGGAGCATCGCCGGGTTCGAGAGCCCGACGGTCGCGTACGCGACGACCGGCCCGCGCCGCGCGCCGCGGGCGTGCTCCATCGCGACGCCGGTGAACAGGGTCGGCGGGTCGCCGTCGCGCCCCGCGTCGCTCTCGCCGTCCCGTCTCGCGTCGTCCTCGGTTTCGAACCCCGCCCGCGCCAGCCGCTCGTCGCGGTACGCGCCGAGGTCGGTGCGCTCGAACCCCTCGGGAACGGTGACGTTGTACGCGGCGTCCGTCCGCGACCGCCCCTCGTTCCACCCGGTCGAGAGCCAGCGCGTCCCCGGGCGCCGCAGGCGGAGAACGCCGTCGCGCACGGTCGCCTCAAACATCGTCGCCCTCCGGATCGGTCGTCGTGTCGTCGGTCGCCGCCGCGTCGGCCGTGTCGTCGGCCGCCGCCGCCTCGGCCGTGTCGTCGGTCGCCACCGCGTCGGCCGTCTCCGCGTCGCCGACGCCCAGCGCCGCCAGCAGCCGGTCGTTCTCGGCCGGCCGGCGCACCGCGACCCTGACGTGCGAGCCGAGCCCGCGGAAGGTGGTCGCGTCCCGGACCGCGACCCCACGCTCGCGGGCCGTCGCGACGACGGCCTCGGCCGACCGACCGGTCGCCCCCACATCGACCAGCAGGAACGGCGCGTCCGAGGGGGAGACGTCGTAGCGCTCGGTGAGGGCCTCGCCCATCCGGGCCCGCTCGGTGCGGACGCGCTCGCGGGTCTCGATTATAAACTCCTCCCGCCGCATGCAGTACGCGCCGGTCGCGAGCGCCGGGGCGCTCAGGTTCCACGGGCGGCGGGCGTTCGACAGCGCCGCGCCGACCTCGCCGGTCGCGACCGCGAACCCGGTCCGGATCCCGGGGAGGCCGAACAGCTTCGTCAGCGACCGGGCGACGACGACCCCCTCCGTCCCCGCGAGCGACGGGCGGTCCGTGAACCCGAGGAACGCCTCGTCGACGAGCAGGAGCGTGTCGGCCTCGCGGCACCGCGTCGCGAACCGCTCCAGCGCCGCGCGGTCGTACGCGTCCCCGGTCGGGTTGTTCGGGGTACAGACGACGGCGAGCGCGTGGTCGCTCGGGTCGGCGTCGAGGACCTCGGCCGCCGAGACGAACGCGGGTTCGCCGCCCTCCAGCCGGACTTCGCGGGCGTACTCGCCGAAGCTCGGCGCCGGGACGAGGGCGGTGTCGCCCGGGTCGACCGCGAGCGCGACCGCCGCGCGGATCGCGGCGAGCCCGCCGGGCGCCGGGATCACGGCCTCGGGGTCGCAGCCGACGTAGCCGGCCGCGGCCTCGCGGAACGCCGCCGGCGGCTCCGCGGGGTACGACTTGGCGTCGGCGAACGCCTCGCGGTAGACCGCCTCGACGCCCTCCGGGACCTCCGGGTTGGTGTTCGCCGAGAAGTCCAACAGATCGGGGTCGTCGCTGCTCCCGTGGGGCGCGCGGTCGAGGTCGATCGCGGTGTCGAGGTTCATGGGTTCTGGTTCAGTCGTCGGCCTCCCGGTCGTCCGCCTCCCCGTCGGCGAGGAGCCGCTCGGCGACCCGCACGTCCGACGGGTAGTTGACGTTGACGGCGAGCCGCGCGTCCTCGGTGACGTGGACGGCGGCGTCGGCGCTCTCGTCGTCGCTTCCGGTCCCGCCGCTCCCCCCGACGACGTTGATCCCCGCGGGGACGACCTCGCGGCCGTCGACCTCGGTCGCCGCGTCGGCGCTGACGCCGAGCTCCCGCTTCCGCGACGCCGGGACGCAGACGGTGAGCGACGCCGGCGCGTCGTCGTCGCCGGCGGCTCTGGCGGCGTCGATCGCGCTGTTCACGGCCGCGGCGTCCACGAGCGGGAGGTCGGCGGCGACGGTCAGGAGGGGCGCTCCGCCCGGCCCGACCGACTCCATCGCGTACTGCAGGTCGGCGACGTAGCCGTCGCCCGGCGGCGTCGATCACGGGAGGTCCCGGGCGCTCGTGGCGAGATGCGCGCCGCGTCGCCGGCGCGTGCGGCGAAGACGACCGCGTGCACCGCTCGACCGCGGCTCTCGGCGAGCGCGTCGAAGGCCCGGTCGACATCGCCGCCCGCGCCGGAGTCAGGGGGCTTCTCCGCCTCGCCGCGAGGCGGGTGCCGCGGCCGCCGCACATCAGAAGCGCGTCCACGCGATCACCCCCGCGTGCAGCGCGGCGACCCGCGCGAGTTCGTTCGTCGCGCCCAGCACGTCGCCGGAGACGCCGCCGAGCCGCCGCCGGGACCACCGGCGGAGCAGCGCCGCCGTCGCCAGCGCGGCGAGGAGCGCGGCGACCCCCGAGGACCGCGGCACGGCGAGGAGCGGGCGGGCGCGGCGGGCGCGGGAGCGACGGGGAGCGCCGCCCGGGGCCGACCCCGGTCCGCGAAGCGCGGGACCGGAGGCCCCTCGGTGGGGCCGCGTCGCCGACGCAGACGGACAGCGCGCGGTCGCGCCTTCGCGCCCACCTCGGCGCTGGGACGGACCGATTCCGGCGGCGACGAGCGGTGGGTCCGGGCCCGCACCGGCTGGCCCCGGACGCCCCGACCAGCCCGAGCGCGGCGGTCGCCAGCCCGAGGACGACGGCGACGAGCGCGACCGTCCCGCCGACGCCGAGCGCGGAGTCTTTCAGGACCTCTCGGCGCTCCGCGGGACCGCCGTGGACGACCGCCGCGTCGCCGAGGTCGGCGACCCCGTCGAGGTGGGTGATCCCGGTCACGGCGTAGACGGCGAGGGGGAACGCCAGCGCGACCGTCGACGCGGGTGCGGGCGCGAGCAGGGGAAGCGAGACGGTCGCGCCGACGAGGTAGCCGACGACCGGGAGCGTCCACGGCGCCCCCGAGAACGCCTCCCACGCCGCCTCGCTCCGACCGACCGGGACCCGCGTGAGGAAGCCGAGCGCGCCCCGGAGCGCGGCCGCGGTCATCCGACCACCCCCGCGGAGGAGAGGAGGCCGTCGCTCGGCAGCAGCCACCCGACCGCGAGCAGCCACCCCGTCGCCCCCGCGACGGCGACGCCGCCGGCGACGCCGACGAGCCGGACCGCCCGCTCCGCGTCGGCGACGCTCGGCGACGCGGCGGCCGGATTGAGCGCGTAGTGACCCGGCTTCGCCAGCCGCACGTCGAGCGCGGCCGCGGCGGTCGCCATCAGCCACCCGGAGTTGGGCGATCCCGGCTCCCGCGCCCACGAGCGGGCCCGCGAGAGCGTCCCGACCGACCCGGCCGCGATAGCGAGACAGGCCGCGGCCGCGCGGGCCGAGAGGTACATGACGGCGTCGTCGAGCCGGGCGCTCGCCCGGCCGACCGGCTTCGACCGGTAGCCGAGCATCGAGTCGAGCGTGTTCACGGCCTTCACCCACGCCGCGCCGGCGACCCCCGCGGCGAGCGGGAGGGCCGACGCCGGGGCGACCGCCAGCCCGACCGTCGCGCCGCCCGCGAACCCCGCGAGCGGCGCGACGAACCCGTCGGCGAGGTTCTCGGCCGCGCTCTCGACCGCCGCGCTCCGGAGCGCCGCCGGCGAGAGGTCGGTCGCGTCGCGCCCCACGAGCGCCCGGATCGACTCGCGGGCCGCCTCCGGATCGCTCTCGGTCAGCGCGACCACCTCCGCGGTGACCTCGCGGAGCATCCGGAGGCTGACGAGCGGGAAGAGGAGCGCGCCGGCGACCGGGACGCCGAGAACGGGGAGGACGGCGGCGGCCCACACGGCCCCGCCCCCGACGACCGCGGCGAGGAGCGGGAGGCCGACCGCGGCCGCGACGCCGACCGGCCGCGGGCGCGACCACGACCGGTCGACCGGTTCGACGACCGAGCCGAACAGCGCGACCGGGTGGACCCGGCCCGGCGGCTCCGCGGCCGCGAGGTCGAGCGCGACCGCGATCGCCAGCGCGGCGAGGGCCGGGAAGACGACGGCGACGCCGAGGGGCGCGGAGAGCGACATCGCGGTCAGAGCCCGTCGAGGAACGCGTCGAACGCCCCGCTCTCCGGGTGGACGTGACAGTACGTTCCGAGCGTTCGGTGTTCGGTCAGGCCGTCGTGCTCCCCGTCGATCCCGGTCCCGCGCTCCACGTCGAAGGCGAACCTGGCGTCGCCAGCGACGTCGGCGTCGGAGTAGTGGAACTCGTGGCCCCGGAGGGCGTCGCCCGCCGACGCGGTCGGCGCGTCCCGCCGCGCCCGCAGTTCGACGTGGTCGAGCGCCTGATAGCGGTCTCGCATCGCCACGTCGGCCGGGAGGACGCCCGCCATCGCGTGCGTCTCGCCCTCGACGGTCGTCAACGACTCGGCGAGCGCCATCAGCCCGCCGCACTCGCCGAGCACGGGGACTCCCTCCGCGGCCGCGGCCGCGATATCGGCGAGCGCCGGGCCCTCCGCGAGGGCCGCGGCGTGCAGTTCCGGGTAGCCGCCGGGGAGGTAGACGCCGTCGCAGGGCGGGAGTGGGTCGCCCGCGACCGGCGCGAACGGCTCGACGGTCGCCCGCTCGCGCAGGCGCTCGACCGTCGCCGGGTACGCGAACCGGAAGGCCTCGTCGCGGGCGACGGCGACGCGGGGGCGGTCGCCGGGCGGTGCCGCCCTCTCGCTCGGTTCGACGACTCCCGCCGGCTCCCGCGCGACATCGAGCAGCCGCTCGGTCCGGAGCCCCTCCGCGGCCGCGTCGAGCGCGTCGTCGGGGACCGGCGACTCGTCGCCCATGTGGAGCCCGAGGTGTCGCTCGGGGACCTCCAGGTCGTCGTTCGGCGGGATCCGTCCGAGGTAGGTCAGCTCGTCCGGGAGCGCCTCGCGGATCCCGTTTTCGTGGCGCCCGCCGTGTGCGCGCTGGGCGATCACCCCCGCGACGTCGACGTCGCGGCCGGCGCGCTCGGCGTACGCCCGGAAGCCGAGCGCGGTCGCGGCGACGCTCTCCATCCCCGCGCTCGCGTCGACGACGAGGGCGACCGGCAGGTCGAGCGCCTCGGCGACGGCGGCCGTGCTCGACCCGTCGCCGTCGTACAGTCCCATCACGCCCTCGACGACGCAGACGTCGCCCTCGCCGCGGGCGTAGTTCCGACGGAGCCCGCCTTCGCCCTGCAGCCACAGGTCGAGCGTGCGCGAGGGGCGTCCCGCGACGCGCTCGTGGTGGCTCGGGTCGATGAAGTCGGGGCCGGCCTTCGCCGGCTGGACCGCGTGCCCCGCACCGTCGAGCGCGCGGATCGCCGCGAGCGTCGCGACGGTCTTGCCGACGCCGGAGGCGACGCCGCCGAGGACGACGCCCTTCACGGCGCACCCTCCGCGGTCGATTCGCCGTCGCGCTCGGCGAGCAGTCGGTCGGTCACGGCGGCGACGCGCTCGCGCAGGGCGATATCCGAGACGCCCGCGCGGTCGGCGAGCGCCAGCGCGCCGCCCATCCCGACGCCCTCCTTCGCCTCGCCGCGGGCGTACGCTCGCATCGCCGGGCGGTCGCTCGCGTCGAAGCCGGGGTCGGTCGCGGTCAGCGCCAGGTCGAGGTCGTCGGCGAGCGCCGCGACGTCCGCCGTCGGGTCGTCGGCGACGAACGCGGTCGTCGCCAGCGGGAGCCGCCGCTCGATCCCCGCGTGCCGCGCCAGCGCGGCGACCGTCGCCAGCTGGGTGCCGCCCGCCAGCGTCACGTCGATCCCGCGTTCGGCCGCGCCGACGACGAGGCCGGCCGCCGCCGCGAGCACGGGGTCGCCCATCAGCCGGACCGCGTCGAGGGGGTCGCCCGCGGCGTCGCCCGGGTCGAGGCCGCTCGCGGCCAGCCCCTCCTCGACGACCGCGCGCTTCCGCGCCAGCGGGTTCGCCGCCAGCGACGAGGAGACGACCGGGCGCTCGCCGAGCGCGGTCAGGACGCCGAGCGCGGTCGTCGTGCCGCCGGGGACCGTCTCGGCGACGAGGAGCTCGGCGGGGTCGCCGCCGCCGTCCGCGGCGGCGCCGCCAGCTCCGTCTCCGTTTCCGTCTCCGCCCACGCCGGCGATCGTCCCCGCCAGCCCGCGCGCCCGCTCGAAGACGCCGCCGCGTCCGGCACGGGCTCGGCGGTCCGGACGTCGCCGCCAGGCGTCGCGTCGGCGTCGCGGACGCCGCCCCTCGCGCCGGTCCACGGCCGGAGCCGGCGTCGACACCGACGAAGTCGACGCCGACCAGCTCCCCGGACCGGCCCGGGTGACGAACCCCCGCGGGGCGTCCGCAGCCGGACGGGCTGACCGGCACGCGGCGAGTCGGGCCCGGGTCCGACCGTCGGCGACCCGATCTCCAGGTCGGCCGGCTGGGCCGTGTGCCGCCGGAGCGTTCCCCGGGTCGCGCCCGCGGCCGTGATCACCGTCGATTCCGCGGCCCGTCTCCGGTCGCGCCCGCCGACGGACGACGAGGGTCGGGTCGCTCACCGCGGCGGCACCCGCGGGCCATCCCGCCCGGTCTGAACCCCCTGTGCCGGTGCCGCGGTGTCGATGATGACCACTAGCGGTTGGTTAGCACAAGTCGACTTTAATCGATCGGCTACCGACGGGGGCGTCGACCGAGCGCCCGTCGCTCAGGACGGGGTCCCGCCGGCGGCCGGGGCGCTCGACGCTCGGTCCGACCGGGCCGCCCGCGGCCGCTCGAACCGCAGGCGGATCACGCTCCCCTCCGGCTCGTTCTCCTCGAACCGGATCCGACCGCCGGACTCGCTGACGATCCAGTTGACGAGCCACAGTCCGAGACCGCTCGCGTGTTCGAGCGGCGTCTCGTACCCTCGCTCGAAGACCTCGCGCTCGCCGGCGGGGATACCCGGGCCGTTGTCGGCGATTCGAACGCCGACGAGATCGGTTCCCGGTCGATCGCCGTCGAGCGACTCGATCGCGACCCGCGGCGTCTCCTTGTCGTTGTGTTCGACGGCGTTCTCGATCACGTTCCGCAGCGCTGACTCCACCAGCGGGTGCGCCCGAACGACCAGTTCGTCGGGGAGCGACACGTCGATGTCCGCCTCCGGGTGCTCCCGCGCGACCTGCTCGCAGCTCGTCTCGGCCAGCGACGCGACGTCGACGGGCTCGGTCTCCACGTCGCCCTCCTGTAACAGACGCTCGATCTCCCTCGCTTGGTCCCCCATCTTCACGAGCTCGGCCGACTGCTCTTGGACCATGCGCGCCCGTTCGGCGTCGTCGAGGTCCTCGGCGAGCAGTTCGGCGTGACCGTGGATCAGGTTCGCGTTCGTTCGAATGTCATGACGTAGCACGCGGTTGAGCACGCCGAGCTGACGGCTCAACTGAGACGACGTCTCCCGGGCGACGCGCTGCCGGCTGTCGTAGAAGCCGACGACGAACCCGACCGCGGCGCCGCCCGACGCGGCGTTCACGAAGACGTAGATCTGGTGGCTCATCTCAACGCCCTCCCCGTGCTGGTACACCGTCATCAGGGCGGTCTGGCCGGCCAGGGCGACGGCGCCGAGCGCGCACCACCCCGCCACGCGGAGCACGTGTCTCCCGTCCGTCCCCCGTCGCCGGAGCCAGAGACCGCCGACGAAGACGCCGAGGCCGAAGAGCATCGGAATGAGGATCCCGGACAGGAACGTCTGGAGGCTCTCCCGGTCGCCCGCCGCGTGCGCCACGTGGAGGGCGACCAACCCGACGCCGATTCCAAGAATGAGAAAGAGCCCGACGCGGGCCTTGGCCGACTCGGAGAGATGCATACGGTGGTAAATCGTCGAATCCTACAAGACCGTTCCCCCGAGGTTCTCACGGCTGATATCTATCTCCGACATCGGCGCCGCCGCGGTCGAACGCGGGCCCGCCGGACCGCCGGCCCGGTCACAGCTCGTCGGCCGTGCTCACGTGCATCCCGACGAAGCGCCACTCGCCGTCCCGGCGTTCGAGCGCGCCGCTCCAGCGCGTCTCGAACGCGCGTCGGTCGCCCGTCTCCGCGTCGGTCCAGGCCATCGACACGTCGTCGCTGAACCACGCGCGGCGGTCGCGATCGGTGACGCGGAGCGCGCGACTCGTCACCGTCCAGTCGGTCGTCGTCTCGGTCTGTCGCCGGAGCCCCGCGCGGATCTCGTCGCCGCCGACCAGGCGCTCGGAGATCCCGAACTTCACGAGCGCGTCGTCGCCGGACCCGGACTCCGCGAAGTACGGGCCGAGCGGTTCGCCCGCGCGAAGCGCGTCGTAGTAGCTCTCGATCCGTCGGCGCGCGTTCATACCGATCGGTTGGGATCCGTCGGAGAAAAACCCGTTCGGACGTCGTCGCTCTCGACCCGCGTTTCGATCGACCGAGAACCCTCGTGTGCCTTCTTATAACAGCCCTGTGTGTCGGTAACTCATGACACAGTACGACGCGCTGCTGGGGACCGAAATGGACGACGCCGCGATCGACGACCTGCTGACAGAGGCCGGTGTCGGCGTGCTGTCGACGAGCGCCGACGGCGTGCCGTACGGCGTTCCGCTGTCGTTCGGGTACGACGGGGACGGCACCCTCTACTTCGTCTTTCTCGGCGGGACCAGCGAACTCCGAAAGGAGACCTACGCGGCGCAGTCGGACGTCGCGAGCTTCGCCGTCGTCGACGTCGCCCCCGACGGCTCGTGGCGAAGCGTGATCGCCGCCGGCCCGATCGATCGCATCGCGAGCGAGGAGTGGGACGCGGCGCGCGAGGCGATGGCGGACAACGCGTATCAGGCGACGCATCTCACCGAACACGAGTTTCGGGACGAACCCAACGTCTGGGCGCTGGAGGCCCGCGACCGTTCGGGTCGAGCCGTCGGACGGCAGTGATCGCGCCGCCTCGGACGACCGAGACGGGCGGCTCGGCCTCAGCCCCTGAGCAGTCGCACGACCTCGTCGCTGATATCGGTCTTGACGGCGACCACGTACCGGAACCCGGGCTCCAGCACCATCTCCGGGCCCGGAAGCTGATTGCTGTCTCGCCCGGCGACGACGACGGCTCCCCGCGGGAAGGCGACGTCGCGGAGCTCTCGGCCCGCGACCGGCGCGTCGGCCGCCACGGTGAGTTCGAGCAGCGTGAGGTCCCCCGTCACCTCCTCGATCGTCCGGACGCCGCCGCCCGCGACGTGGACGATCTCGTTGGTCGCGGCGTGTGCGGCCAGCTCCTCCGGATCGCCGACGCGGTCGACGAGCCCGGCGTACTCCTCTTTGTCGCCGTGGTCGATCCGCGCGACGGTCCCGATATCGGGTTCGATCTCCGTCGCCATCGCGCAGATGCCGATGTTCGTCATCGCGCCGTACCCGGTGAGCGCCGCGACGACGTCGCTCCGGTCGAGGCCGGCCTGTCGCAGGATCGACCGCCGGCCGCCGTCGCCGTGGATGACCGTCGCGTCGTACTGCTCGCTCAGGAACTCCACCCGCTCGCGGTCCTTCTCGACGACGACCACGTCGTGGCCGCGGTCGGAGAGACGCCGCGCGGCGTGATACCCGACGTGTTGACCGCCGACGATCACGACCCGTAGATCCGTGCTCATTCGCCGGGCTACCGCGCGCAGGTAATTGTAGGTTACGCCGTTTAAATAGGCGACGCGGCGAGTTCCCCCGCGAACGCCGGACCCCACGCGGGAGTCGTCCCCCGCTGCACGTATATATTATTTAATTAATATTATTGCGGGATCCACATCGTAGCCACGTTCGTCCTGTCGTTCCCGGAGAGAACGTACGGAATTTGTCGGGATTAGATTAATGTACGTGCAGTCGTGGTTATTGGTACAGCCGCGCGATGACCGGTCTCGGACGCCGAACTCGGGTGGAGACCTCGTGAGCAGTCACGACCAGCGGGAACCGGAGGCCGAACTGGGCCTGCTGGACGCGACGATGATCGGGATGGGCGCGATGATCGGCGCGGGTATCTTCGTCCTCACGGGCCTCGCGGCCGAGATATCCGGTCCGGCCGCGCTGCTCGTCTTTCTGTTGAACGGGGTCGTGACCGCCTTCACCGGCCTCTCGTACGCGGAACTGGCGTCCGCGATCCCGAAGAGCGGAGGCGGCTACGCGTTCGTGCGGGAGATATTCGACGACTTCGGCTCGTTCATCATGGGGTGGATGCTCTGGTTCGCGTACATGATCGCCGGCGCCCTGTACGCGCTGGGGTTCGCGCCGAACTTCCTCGAACTGCTCCACGTGTACGGCGTGGTCGCGCCGCCGGACCAAGTCGGCGCGGTGGTGCTCCCGCTGCTCGGCGTGGGGGTTCCGGCGAAGTTCCTCCTCGCGTTCGCGGCGGTCGCCGGGCTCGTGGCGATGAACGCGGCGTCGACCGCCGCGAGCGGCAGCGCCGAGACGGTGTTCACGATCGTCAAGGTGTCCATCCTCGTCGTGTTCGTCGCCTTCGGGTTCCTCTCTGCCGGCGGCGGCGGGGAGACGAGCTTCACCTTCCAGAACTTCGACCCGCTGTTCCCGGAGGGGTCCGGCGCGTTCAGCATCCTCCCCGCGATGGGCCTGACGTTCATCGCCTTCGAGGGGTACGACCTCATCACCACCGTCACCGAGGAGGTCGAGAACCCCCGCGAGAACATCCCCAAGGCGATCTTCGTCAGCCTCGGCGCCACCGTCGTCGTGTACCTGTTGGTCGTGACGGTGGCGATCGGCACGCTGGGCGCCTCGGAGCTCGCCGCCGCCGGCGAGGCCGCCATCGCGACGGCGGCGACGTCGTTCATGCCGACCGGCCTACCGGTCATCCGGAACGGCGGCGCGCTCATCGTCTTCGGGGCGGTGTTCTCGACGGTCACGGCGCTCAACGCGGTCGTGATCGCCTCCTCGCGCGTCGCCTTCTCGATGGGCCGCGAGGGCCAGTTGCTGCCGTCGATCGGCCGGATTCACCACCGGTTCGGCACCCCGTTCGTCGCGGTGCTGTTGAGCGCGGTCGTCATGCTCGGGTCCGTCTTCCTCCCCACGCAGAGCGCGGGGAACATGTCGAGCCTGTTTTTCCTGCTGTCGTTCATCATCGTCAACGTCGCGGTGATCCGGCTCCGGCGGGAGCGACCGAACATGAACCGCCCGTACGAGATACCATACTACCCGATTCCGCCGATACTGGCGATCGGTCTCAACGGGATTCTCGCCGTGGTGCTGATCGGCTTTCTCATTCAGACCGATCTCCTCGCGCTCCTGCTCAGCGTCGGGTGGCTGGTCGCCGGCGCCGCGATGTACGTCGTGCTCAACCGGTACCGGGCCCGGGGGACTGTTGAGGACGAGACGGCCGCGGCGACCGCCGACCAACCGGCCGCGGAGGGAGCGAGCGAGGACTGACATGACACGAGACATCATCATCGCCGGCGGCGGCCGCGTCGGCTTCCAGACGGCCGAGGTGCTCGCCGCCCGCGACGAGAACGTGACCATCGTCGAGCAGGACGAAGACCGCATCGAGGAGATCGCCGACGCGTGGATCGCGACCGTGATCCGCGGCGACGCCTCCGACCCGGACATCCTCGAACAGGCCGGAATCGAGGACGCGGACACCATCGCCGCGCTGACGGAGCTGACAGGGTTGAACCTCGCGGTCTGCCTCCTCGCCACGCGGCTCACGGACGGGATCAGAACGGTCGCCCGCGTCGATCGGGAGACGGACGGGACGTACGACCGGTTCGTGGACGCCGTCGTCTACCCCGAGTCGGCGGGCGCGCGGGTCGCGGCCAACAAGACCGCCGGGAAGGAGGTCCAGGCGTTGACCGACGTCACCGGAGCGGTCGAGATCCTCGAGATCAGCGTCGCCGAGGGTGCGCCCGCCGCGGGGCGGACGCTCGCGGACGTCGCCTTCCCGGCGGGCACGCTCGTCATCTCCGGCGACGACGGGAACCGGATCTCGCAGCCGGACACGACGCTGACGCCGGGACACCGGTACGTCGTGGCCGTCGAACCGGGCGTCGTCGACGAGGTGCTCCAGCTGATGCGCGGGTAGCTCTGGTTTATACGAGCCCGCCCAGCGTGAAGACGGCGTAGCAGATGCCCACGAGCAGCCCGGAGTGAAGCAGCGCCTCGTAGCGTCCCCGGGAGGCGGTGCCGGCGAACCAGCCCGACGCGAGCATCGTCGCCTGCGTGACGACGTACAGCCGGAAGCGTTCGAGGTCGGGGTGGACCGTCTCCGGCTCCGTCACGAGGTCGGTGGCGCCGGCGAGCTCCGCGAGCCGCGCGGCGTCGATCACCTGCGTGTTGACGACGGCGACGACGCCCGCGACCAGCGCGGCGGCCGCCCAGCCGACCGCGACGTACGGGTGCATCGACGAGCGGAGCGCGCGCTGCTCGCTGTACAGCTGTCCAACCTCGATCCGGAGCGTCTCGAAGACGGCGTCGGCGTCGCTGCCGGCGTTCAGGGCGCCCGTCACGAGCCCGAGCGTCCCCTCCGCCAGCGGCGTTCCCACCCGGTCGACGAACCGGCCGATGGCGACCGCGCGCACGTCGGCGGCCTCGCGGGCGTCGCGGACCTCGCCGTCCCCGCCGGTTCCGGCTCGCACCCCTCCGGTCGCCGTCGTCGACCCGAGCGCGAACGCGAGGTCGGCCACGTCGTCGTCGAGCACCCCGAGGTCGGCGTCGCTGGCCACGGCCGCGACCGCGTCCGGGAGTGGGCGCCCGTGCGCGACGTGCCCGGAGACGGCGTGGACGAAGTCGGCCAGCTCCCGGTCCTTCGCGTCGTCGATGCGGGTCCGCCTGACCGCGACGCTCCCCACGGGAATCGCGAACGCCGCGTACGATAGCAGCACCACGTTGACGAGCGTGTACTCCGCGACCGCGAGGCCGACCGCGAGCAGGGCCGCCGGCGGCGCGCAGACGACCGCGGCGCTCGTCGGGTTGCGGCCGACCGAGGCGGCGACCGCGCGCGGCGACCCCGGGAGGTCGTAGCTCGCGCGCTGGTTCGGCGGGCGGAGCGTCCCGACCGCCACCGCGCCGGCGAGCCCGATGGCGACCAGGAAGACGACGGCCCCGTACAGCACGACGGCCCGCGTCGGGACCACCCCGACCGGCGTCTCGACCGGCGGCAGGAGTTCGGGGACGACCACGGTGAGCGCGGTCGCGGCGATGACGAGCAGCGCCGGCAGCACCAGCACGGCGACGAACAGCTCCGTGAGGAGCTCTAAGAACCGCCGGGCGCGCTTCCGGGCGCGGTCCTGCCGGTGCGCGAGCATCCGGCTCTCCGTTCGGAGGTACTCCGCGAGCGCCGCGTCGCCGGTCGCCGCGTGCTTACGGAACTTCAGCAGGAACGGCGCGAGCAGCTCGCGCGAGGGCGTGTCGCGGGCGACGCGCCGGAGCCCCTCGTCGAGGCTCCCGGCGAGCCGCGCCGCGTTGAGCGCCTTCCGCAGCGAGGTGGCCGTCCCGCCGTAGGCGTCGCTCGCGGCGGTCTTCGCGACCATCTCTCTGGGGCCGTCGCTCCCGGACGCGAGCAGTTCGAGGTAGCGGACCGCGGCCGGGAGCGTCCGCTCGATGTCCGTCCGGCGCGTCGCCGTGAGCCACCGGAGGTGGAGCCCGCCGAGCCGCACCGTCGCCCGCTTCGCGAGGAGCGCGACGACTCCGGCGAGCGCGACGGCGACCGCTTCGGGCGACGCGACCGGCGCGGCATCCCCTATCTCTCCCTCGACGGCCGCGAGCAGCGCCGGCGTCGCTCCCATCGCGACGAGCAGGGTCGGTCCGGCGACGGCCAGGCAGACGAGCCACGAGAGCCCGTACACCCGGGACAGATACGTTTCGAACCCCGTGTCGAGCGCCGTCCCGCGGTACCGCTTCCGGTCGGCGTCGTGCCGCCGGTCGCTCGCGTGTCGGGCGAACAGCGCGTAGAGGGCCCGATCGACGGCAGACGACCGGCCGCTCCGCAGGAAGCCGTCGGCGTCGGCGGCGTCGACGGCCCTTCCGAGTCCCGGGCTCCCGCCGTCGCCGTCGGTCGCCGGCCCTCCGCTCACGGCTCCCTCCGCCCGTCAGTCCGTTCGCTCTCGTCAGTCCGTTCGCTCTCATCAGTCCGTTCGCTCCCATCGCCCGTCCGATCCATCGTCCGCGCCGCGCGCTCGACGGTCGCGGCCTCGTCGGTCCGGAGGTCGGCGAGGAACTCGAACAGCGCGTCGACGTCGCGGACGCCCTCTCGGACGAGGTACTCGACGTACCGGCGCTTGGCGAGGAACTCCGATCGCACGGCGTCGACCTCGCGGTCGGTGTGGTCGGCGATCCGCTCGAACGCCCGGAGGCGCGGCTCGTCGCCCGGCGCGGCCGCCGCGTCGGCTTCGGGCGCGCCCGGGAACCGGAACGCGCCGTCGGCGTCGCGCCACGCGAGCGTGTTGAAGTACACCGCCTCACCGCCCTTGTCGACGACGCCGGCGCCGCCGTGTTTCGGGTTTCCGGTAGGGCTCCGCTTCGCCTCCGGGTCGAGCGCCTCGTACTCCTCGGCGGAGAGGGGTTCGACCGCCCGCGAGACGTACCGCTCGCCGTCGACCTGCCGGGGGAAGACGACGAGGTCGATCTCGCGGAGGAGGTACGGCGGGAGTCCCCGCTCGACCACGCGGTTCACGAGCGCCTCGACGTCCTCGGCGTGGGTCGTGCCGATCACGCCGTGGCCCGTGTTGAGCGTCTCCGCGAACGTCTCGAAGCTCGCGGGCGTGTTGATCTCGGCGATCACCTCGACGTCCGGGTTGAGGTAGTTGGCCTCCGTCATCAGCTCCGACATGCTCACCGACTTGTACGCCTCCTCGTGCTCGCGGGTCGTGAGCGACACCCCGGTCTCGTGCGGGAGTCGGACCTCGCGGGACCCCTCGTCGATCGACACCGGTCGGTCGTCGAACGGGATGAAGGGGGTGTGGGCGTTCAGCAGGGTGGTCTTGCCGACGCCGGTCGGCCCCGCGAAGAGGACGACGCCGCGGTGCTCGTACAGCAGCCACAGCAGCGTGACCAGCTCGGTCGAGAGCGTCCCGCGGTCGATCAGGTCGACCGGCGTCATCGCGTCCGCGCTCTGCTTCCGGATCGAGACGTGGGGCCCGTCGGCGGAGATGACGGGCAGCGCCACCGCGCACCGGACCGTCTCGTCGACGCCGTCGACGTCGAGGTTCACCTTCGCCGACGGGGTGGCGGCGTTGAGCTCGGTGCCGTCCCGGGCCGCGAGCGCCGTGACGACGTTGACGAACGTCGTCTCGTCCTCGAACGCGAGGTTGGTGGGGACCCGGGCGCCCGCGTCCGGGGCCGGGCCGCCGCGGTCGGCTTCGACTCCCCCGGCGCCGCCCTCGCCGTCCGCCCTCCGCAGGACCGAGGCGCGCGGGACCACCTTCACGCGCTCGCCGACGCGGTTCGCCTCGACGTCCTCCAGGTTCGGGTCCCGGATCGGCACCGTGAGGATCCCCTCGCCGACGAAGTCGCGCAGCACGTAGTACGCCAGGTCGTCGAGGCGGTCGCGGGCGTACCGGGAGTCGACCGGCGGCACGGCGAGCCCCCGGTCGGCCAGCGCGGACCGGGCGCGGTGGGCGGCCGCGTCGAGCCACGCCCGGGTGTTGCGCGCGGTGAGCCGCCGGGAGAGGAACCGCCGGGCGTGCTCGGCGACGAACGCCTCGCGGTCGTCGACGGCGCCGTTGACTGTCGTCTCCCAGATCCGCTCTTTGCACTCCTCGATCAGCGCCTCGTCGCCCGGGAGGAGGTCGGGCTCGAGGACGGCGTACTTCGTCTCGAACGCGTCGGAGCCGAGCAGGCGCTCGCGGTAGACGACCACCTCGACGGAGAGGCCGGCAAAGCCGACCGCGTACTGCGCGAGCCGCTCGGCGGCGACCCGCTCGACGTAGTCGGCGTCGACGTCGATCCCCGTCTCCAGCGGCGCGAACGTCTCGGTGTGGACGACCAGCTCGCGCTCGTCGCCCACGTCGGCCACCTCGATCCGGTCGTCCAAGGCGAGCGGCGTCACGTCGCCGAGCAGCCGGAGGTCCCGCAGCGCGCGGTAGTCGATCCGGCGGCGCGCGGCGGCGCTCGCGTCGAGCAGGCGGTCGAGCGCGCGGTCGTACTTCGACTCGAACCCCCGCTCGGCCCGCTCGACGACCCCGACGCGGGTGAGCGGTCGGCGGTGCCGGACCGCGGAGAAGTGGTCGCGGACGCGCGCTAACGCCTCCTCGTCGGCGGGCGACAGCGGCGGCTCGCGCACGTCGTAGCCGAACCGGCCGCCGTCGCGCTCGCGGACCGTGGCGACGACGCCCGGCGCGGCCTCGTACTGCGCCCGCACGTCGGGCGCGTACCACGCCTCGGGGTCGTCCGGCGGAACCGGCGCGGGGACCGCGCCGTCGGGATCGTCGTCCGGCTCGTCGATGATCCGGAGCGTCGGCGCGTCGCTCACGGTACCGTTCCTCGCAGGGGCGGCGCACTCGTCGGCGTCGCGGACGTCGGTTGCGGCTCCGGCATCGCCAGTCGTTCGCGGGTGGCCGTCTCCCCGATTTAAGAATTTATATTATCGCTGATATGTCGTTTCATCCTCGGGAAACGTTTGAGCGGGCGACCGGGCGGGGGCGACCGTGATCGGGGCGCGGTACGGCCCGATCGGCTCTCGTCTCCACGGGAAGCGGAATCAAGCGACGACCGCCTCGCAGCAGCCCTCCGACCCGCCGGTATCACCTGTATAACGGGATCCGGTCGGAACGTCTCGGTATTGTATCCGAGAAATAATATATAAATTGAACCGTCGCCTGTCCGTCGTCACGCGATCTCGGTGAAAGTCGTTCGACAGGTCCGATCACCGTGGAGAGCGAGTTGCGATCCCGTCCTGAGGGCGCCTTCAGGCGCCCGTTCAGGGGTGTCAGGAACGCCAACGAGGGGTCCCTGAAAAATAATTTATCTGATTATTCAGTTTCTACTTAATTATCGGTCTACTGTAGCGACCTACGTTCCGCCGACGCGAGGCCGCTTCGGCGGGGACGAGAGCGATGATATATACCTCAACAAACACGATCGGTCGAACAGGAGGCCCGCGAGGATGAGCCGAGCGGGCAGAGAACAGGCGTTTGCGGTTCTGTTCGCGGTGGTAATGGTGACGTCGATGATCGCGGGCACGGCCGCGATACCCGGCGGGGCCGCCGCGGCCCCCGGCGACGTCGTTCACCGCGTGAACGCGGGCGACTCGACGGTCGCCGCGACTGACGGCGGTCCGGACTGGGCCGCTAGCGACGGGACGTACGTCTCCGGAGGATCCACGTACTCCCAGGCCGTGAGCGTCTCGACGGACGCGAGCGTGCCGGCGTCGACCCCGACGTCGGTGTTCCAGTCCGAGCTGTACGGCGATCAGCAGTGGGCCTTCTCGGAGAACGTCCAGAGCGGACAGACGTACGAGGTCCGCCTGTACTTCGCCGAGATATACCACGGCGTGGACGGCGGGAACTCCACCGGCGGAGCGGGGGACCGCGTCTTCGACGTCGCCGTGGAAGACGAGACTGTCCTGGACGACTACGATATCTACGCGGACGTCGGCTCCGCGACGGGCGTGATGAAGTCGTTCACGGTGACGCCGGCGGACGGTCAGATCGACGTCGACCTGTCGACCGTCGAGGACAACGCGAAGATTTCGGCGATCGAGATCGTCGACTCCGAGCCCGAGCCGGACACGCTCGGCGGCCCGTCGGAGGTCGACTTCGGCGACGTGGTCGTCGACGACTCCGAGACGGAGTCGGTCACGCTGACGAATCTCGGCGGCGACGGCGACGCCGACATCACGATCGACGGCGTCTCGGTCTCCGGCGACGGCGTGTTCTCGGCGGGCACGGCGTCGCAGACGACGCTCTCGCCCGGTGAGTCGGCGGACGTCCCGGTGATGTTCGCGCCGACGGCCGCACAGGCGTCGTCCGCGACGCTCTCGATCGACCACTCGGGAAGCAACTCGCCGCTCTCGGTTGACCTCTCCGGAAACGGCGCAAGCGCGGTCGATCCGAGCTTCCAGAAGAGTGCGCTCGACGGCTTCAGCGCGGGCAACCCGACGGCCATCGACTTCGGCCCGGACGGTCGCGCCTACGTCTCGACGCAGGGGGGCACGGTGTACGCGCTGAACGTCACCCGGACCGGCGAGAACAGCTACGAGGTCGTCAACGAGGTCCAGATCGACGCCATCGAGGACATCCCGAACCACGACGACTTCGGGAACCTCGAACCCGGTCAGGACAACCGGCAGATCACGGGACTGACCGTCGGCGGGACCGCCGCCGAGCCCGTGGTGTACGTCTCCTCCAGCGACCCCGAGATCACCGTCGGACAGGACGACGACTCCACCGACACCAACTCGGGAGCCATCTCGCGGCTGACCGTCACGCCCGGCAGCGACGGCGTGCTGCAGGCCGGCGAGGTCGACCACGAGGTGCTGGTGCTCGGGCTGCCGCGGTCCGAGGAGAACCACGCGACCAACGGTCTCGACCTCTCGGCTGACGGCGAGACGCTGTACGTCGCGCAGGGCGGTCACACCAACAAGGGCGCGCCGGGCGACAACTTCGGACACACGCCGGAGTACGCGCTGTCGGCGGCGATCCTCGAGATCGATCTCGCGCAGATCGGGAGCGACTACCAGGCGACGAGCCTGCAGACGCAGAACGGCGACTACCCGGACCTCGACTACCTGTACGCGCTTCCGACCGTTCAGGGCAGCGACCTGCCCTTCGGCGGGAAAAACGGCGTCAACCAGGCGACGCTCGTTGAGGGCGGTCCGGTCCAGATCTACTCGGCCGGCTACCGGAACCCCTACGACCTGGTCGTAGGCGAGAGCGGGCAGGTGTACGCCGCGGACCACGGTCCGAACGGCGGCTGGGGCGGCCAGCCCGCCGACGCGAACGGCGACACCACCGCCGACGCCGCGACGGTGACGAACCACCCCAACGAGGACGGAAGCTACACGACGTCGGACCAGCTCGTCGTGGTCGACGAGGGCGACTACGGCGGCCACGCCGCGCCTATTCGGGCGAATCCGACCGGCGCTGACGTCTACGACGCGAACGGGGATCTGCTGTTCGACATCAACGAGTCGAACTCCCCGGTCCCGGAGAGCATGGTCGATCCGCGAGAGGCGGACTACATTCCGCCGACGAGCGGGTCGCCCGATCCGGGCGCTCCGGCGGGGAGCGCGAACACGATGGAGTTCGAGAACGGCGACAAGGTTCTGTTCGGGCCGACCGGCGGAGTAGAACAGTACACCGCCTCGAACTTCGGGGGCGCCATGGATGGCGACCTCCTACAACTCGAACTCGGCGGCGACGTCGAGCGCGTGGAACTGAGCGATGACGGGTCGACCGTCGTGAGCGTCGAGACGATCGCCAACACCGCTGGTCCGCTCGGCATTGTCGCCCAAGGCGACGACGGAGAGTTCGCCGGGACGGTCTGGACGGCCGACATCGGCGGAAACGGCGTCACCGTGCTCGAACCGGTCGATTATGGGGCCGACGACGGCGACGGTGGGAGCGGCGCCACGTGTACCGGCGCCGACGACCCCTCCCTCGACGAGGACGGCGACGGCTACGACAACGCCGACGAGATCGACGCGGGAACCGACCCGTGTTCGTCGGCGTCGACGCCGGCGGACTTCGACGACGACGGTACGTCGAACCTGAACGATCCCGACGACGACGACGACGGGCTCAACGACACGGAAGACCCGTTCGCGGTCGACCCGAACAACGGGCTCGACGCGACGCTCCCCGTCCAGCACGACCTCTCGGAGCTGAGCCTGTTCGGCGCGAACGGGCAGGGCTGGACCGGGCTGATGACGAACGGGACCGACTACCAGGAGCTCTACGACCCGACGCAGATGACGGTCGGCGGCGCGGCGGAGGTCCTGACGGTCGAGGGCGTCCCCCAGGGTGACGCCTACGCGGACACGAACACGCAGCAGTACGCGTTCCAGTTCGGCGTCGACCCGCCGGCGGAACCGTTCACGGTCGAGTCGACGGTCGCTTCCTTCCCTGAGAACCCCGAGGACTACCAGTCGGCCGGGATCTACGTGGGAACCGGCACTCAGTCCGACTACGCGAAGCTCGTCGTCGCGGCCGACGGCGGCAACGGCGGCGTCGAGTTCGCGCAGGAAGAGGGCGACTCGTTCACCCACCAGACCTCGCCGAACGTCGTGAGCGACGCCAACGTCACCGGCACGGACACGACGCTTCGGCTGACAGTCGATCCGACAACCGACCCGACGCCGAACAACGGCGAGGACGAGGTCGCTCTCGTCGCCGAGTACGAGGTCGACGGCGAGACGATCGAAGTCGGGACGGCAGCCATCCCGGCGTCCTGGCTCGACACGTCCGACGGAACCGGCCTCGCCGTGGGCGTCGTCTCGACGTCGAACGGCGCCGGGTCGTCGTTCGACGCGACGTGGACCGACATCGGCGTCGACTACGTGACCCCGCCCGCGAACGAGCCGCCCGTCGCCGATGCGGGCGCTGACCAGACGGTCGGCGAGGGCCAGCAGGTCACGCTCGACGGGTCCGGATCCGCCGACCCGAACGGCGATCAGCTCGGCTACACGTGGATCCAGACCGCGGGTCCGGACGCCGGTCTGAGCCAGAGCGACGGTGAGACGGCGGCGTTCACCGCGCCCGAGGTCGACACCGAATCGACGCTCGAATTCCAGCTGAGCGTCTCCGACGGGCAGAACAGCGACACCGACGAGGTGAACGTCACGGTTCAGCCGGCCGCAGAGGAGCCGCCGGCCGGCGACACGATGACCGTCGCGGAAGCGATCGCGACGGGCGGCGACGACGACTCGCTGATCGAGGACGCGGAGATCCAGCAGGCGATCAACTGGTGGGCGACCGACGGCGAGGTCCCCGACACCGGCGGCGAGACGATCGGTGACTCCGAGATCCAACAGCTCATCAACTACTGGGCGACGGCGACTCCCGTCGGCGACGCCAACGACCCGCCGGCGGCGTCGTTCACCGCCAGTCCCGACGCTCCGGAGGCGGGTCAGCAGGTGAGCTTCGACGCGTCCGGGTCCGGCGACGACGGCTCGATCGCGAGCTACGAGTGGGACTTCGACGGCGACGGGGCGACCGACGCGTCCGGGGAGCAGGCGACCACCGCGTTCGACGCCGCGGGCGACTACGCGGTCACCCTGACCGTCACCGACGACGACGGCGCGATCGACAGCGTCACCCAGACGGTCACGGTCACCGAACCCGCCGCGGAACCCGGCGCAGCGTCGGTGAGCGTCACCCCCGACACCGACACCGAGGCGAGCACCTACAGCGGGGGTTCGTTCACCGTCGAGAACACCGGCGACCAGCCGATCTCGTCGGTGACCTTCGACCTCTCGTCGGCGGCGATGCCCGACATGGTGTTCGACCCCGACGGGACCGCGGGCGATCAGGCGGCGAAGGGGCTCGTCGTCGACGGCGAGTCCGGTGATGGCGTCGGCGTCGCGAGCACGGCGGACGACGACGTGTTCGGCCAGCCGCACAACGGCGTGAACGGCTCCGACGGCTACGACGCACTGACCGTCGAGTTCACCGACTTCGATCCCGGCGAGTCGGTGTCGTTCTCGGCCGACAACGACCCGACGAGCATCAAGGCCGCGAGCATGACCTCGCAAGAGGCGGGGCCGGTCTCCGGCCTCGAACTCGCGCGTTCGACCGTGAGCGTCCAGTACGCCGACGGGAGCGCGCAGGAGGCACAGCTGTTCGGCGACGGCAGCGCGGGCGGCGCGCAGGCGACGGTCGACGAGTCCGTCGCACCGGCGCCGAGCATCGACGTCCAGGGCGTCGACCTCGACGAGGCCGCGCTCCGCGGTCACCACAGCGCGGCCACCGTGAGCGAGGCCGACCAGACCGTGACGGTCACCGGCGAGCCCGGTGAGACGGCCACGCTGCTGCACGTCGAGAGCGAACTCGAACTCGACACCGTGCCCGACTACGACGGCACGCCCGGCTACGACATCGAGCCCTACGAGGGCAACAAGGTCGAGAACGTCGACTACCAGACGGTCACGCTCGACTCGAACGGCGAGGCCGAGGTGCCCGTCACGCTGCTTAACACGACCGCGGTCGGCGGCTACAACTACTTCGTGGCGACCCACGGCGAGCCCGGTTCCGACACCGGTCTCGGCTCGAACGCGGTCGTCCTGAAGTACGATGAGAGCGCCGGCGGTGACGACGGCGGTCCTGAGGGCGACGTCGTCTACGCGGTCAACGCGGGCGGTCCGGAGTACACTGCCAGCGACGGCACGGTCTACCAGGCCAGCACGAACTTCACCGGTGGTACGACGCAGTTCACGTCGGGCCAGGCCGGCACGCCGTCCGAACCCGAGATCGCGAACACGCAGAACGATGAGCTGTACTGGACTGAACTGTACGGTTCGGACTTCAACTGGAGCGCTTCCGTCGACAACGGCCAGTACGAGGTGACGCTCAAGTTCGTGGAGCTCTATCAGGGCGTCGCCAATGACGGCGGCGAAGGCGACCGGATCTTCGACGTGTCCATCGAAGGTCAGGAGACCCTCGACAACTACGACATCATCGCAGAGTCGGGTGGGCCTCAAACGGCCATCAACGAGACCTTCACCGTCGAAGTGACCGACGGCGAGCTAAACGTCGGGTTCGACGCCACCGAGGACGACGCCGTAGACAACGCGAAGATCTCGGCGATCAAGGTCACCGAGGTTAGCGACACCAACACTCCACCGACGGTCCAGTCCATCTCCGATCAGACGGTGACCGAGGGCGACTCGGCGACCGTCCCGGTCAGCGCCGACGACCCCGACGGCGATTCGGTGTCGCTGTCGGTGAGCGGCCCGGACTTCGTCAGCCTCTCCAACGGCGAGCTCAGCATCGCCCCCGAGTCGGGTGACGCGGGCACGTACGCGGTCGAGGTGACGGCCGACGACGGCCAGGGCACCGCGACCGAGTCGTTCCAGCTCACCGTCGAAGAGCCGGCTGCTACCGGGCCCGGTTCGGCCGACGTCGCGGTCACCCCGAACGGCGGGATCGACGCGAGCACCTACAGCGGTGGTTCGTTCGAGATCACGAACACCGGCGACCAGCAGATCTCGTCGGTCACGTTCGACGCCGGCCAGAGTCTGATTCCCGACGCGGTGTTCGACCCGGACGGCACGGCCGGCGACGCGACCGCGAAGCAGCTCAGCGTCGACGGTCAGTCGGGCGACGGCGTCGGTGTGGTCTCCACCGCCGACGGCGACGTGTTCAGCCAGCCCCACAACGGGCAGGACGACGCCGAGGGGTACGACGTGATGACCGTCGCGTTCGACGACTTCG
Organism: Halorubrum sp. Ib24; assembly: GCF_002252745.1. NCBI lineage: Archaea > Methanobacteriati > Methanobacteriota > Halobacteria > Halobacteriales > Haloferacaceae > Halorubrum > Halorubrum sp. Ib24. Next base: position 63,042 of record NZ_NHOX01000025.1, read on the forward strand.
ACCCCGGTGAGTCGGTCTCGATGTCCATCGACATGGACCCGACGACGATCAAGGGCGCCTCGACGACTGGTGGCGCGGGATCCGTCTCGGGCCTCGAGATCGCCGGCAGCGAGGTCACCGCCGAGTACGTCGACGGTTCGACCCAGTCGTCCGACCTGTTCGGCGACGGTAGCGACGGCGGCGCACAGACCACGCTCGACGGGAACGCGCCTGCCGCGCCGACGCTCGGCGTTGACGGCGTCAGCCTGCAGTCGACCGACTTCCCGGCCCACGAGGCCGCCGCGGTCGGCGACGGCTCCCAGACGCTCACCCTCAGCGGGCCCGCCGACGGCACGCTCGAACTCCTCCACGTGGAGGCGAGCGAGCCGCCGACCGACGGCTACGACCTCGACGCCTTCGAGGCCGACAACGCCCAGTCGGTGAGCTATCAGACGGTTACGCTCGATTCGAGCGGGCAGGCCACCGTTCCGGTGAGCCTCTCCGAGACTGACCTGAACTACTTCGTCGCGGCCACGGAGAGCAGCGGCGGCGACACCGGGCAGACCTCGGACACGGTCGTCCTGGAGTACGACGATAGCGCCGGCGACGGCGGCTCGTCGACCCAGCAGGTCCTGCATCGCGTGAACGCCGGCGAGGGGACGACGATCTCCGCCACCGACGACGGTCCCGACTGGACCGGCGTCGTGGACACGAGTTCGCCGTACCTCGCGTCGGTCGCCTCGTCGGACGTCGGAACCAGCTGCGTCGGAGAGATCACCTCGACGACCGCGAACGTCCCGTCGAGCACGCCCGATGGCGTGTGGGACTGCGAGCGCTACGGCGAGATGACGTGGGAGTTCGACGTCGACCCGGGTCAGCAGATCGAAGTCCGACTCTACGTCGGTAACTCGTACTCCGGCGCCAGCGAGCCCGGCGACCGGCAGTTCAACGTCTCCGTCGAGGGCCAACAGGTCCTGTCACAGTACGACCCCGTGGCCGATGTCGGCCACGAGACGGGGACGGTGAAGAACGCCACCGTCACCGACGACGGCGACGGCACGGTCACGGTTTCCTTCGAGGAGACCGAGTTCCAGAACCCCCAGATCAGAGCCATCGAGATCGTGGAATCGGAGGGTACCTCGCAGTAGGTAACTCACGATGCACGACCGTAACACGCGCTCGTCCGCCGTTCGACTGCGGTTGAGGAGCCACCGAACCGAGCGACGACCGACCTCACGACGACAGCGAACCCAACAACACAAACCCAACCGATGAACGACAAAGCACACGGATACCTCAGACAGACGATCACGGCGCTCGTCGCGCTCTCACTCGTCCTCACGGTCTTCGGACCGGTGGGGATAGTAGCGGCGGACCCGAGCGTCTCGGTCGAACAGACGGCCGACAGCACGACGGTCGCACCGGGAGACACAGTGACGCTGACGACGGAGTTCGACGTCGCGGAGCTGAACGCGCCGCAGATGAGCGTCGATCTCCCGGACAGCTGGGCGATCGAGTCGCAGTCGGCGGACGGTCCAGTGGCGTACAACGACGGCACGTGGACGTGGCTCGCCGGCGACGACGACGGCGTCAACGTGAGCTACACGGTCGAGTACACCGTCGGCGTCCCCGACGACGGCTCCGGTGAATACGCGATCACCGCCGACGGGTCGGCGCTGAGTCCGGGCGATTCCGCCCAGACGGTGGACTCCGACTCGACGACCATCACGGTCCAGGAACCCGAGCAGAACGAGGGCCCCACGGCGTCCTTCGCCGCGAGCCCGTCCGCGCCCGAAGCGGGTGAGACGGTCTCCTTCGACGCCTCCGGCTCCAGCGACGACGGCTCGATCGCGAGCTACGAGTGGGACTTCGGCGACGGCGCGACCAGCACCGGCGCGTCGGCCAGCCACACCTACGACACCGCGGGCGACTACGCGGTCGAACTGACCGTCACCGACGACGACGGCGCGACCGACACGGCGACCCAGACGGTCTCCGTCGGCGAGGCGCCCGATCCGGTGAACCAGCCGCCGACGGCCGACGCCGGTGACGACCAGACCGTCGCCGAGGGAGACTCGGTCAGCCTCGACGCCTCCGGTTCGAGCGACGCCGACGGCGACGATCTGTCGTACGACTGGACGCAGACCAGCGGGACGGGAGTCACGCTGAGCGACGACGGCACCGCGACGCCGTCGTTCACGGCCCCCGACATCGACGCCGACGAGACGCTCGCCTTCGAGGTGACCGTCTCCGACGGTGACGCCACCGCCACCGACACCGTGACGGTCACGGTCGAGGACGACGAGGCGGACCCGCCGGGCGACGAGGACCCGCCGACCGACGGGCCATCCACCGAGGTCAGTCTCTCGCCCGAGAGCGAACTCGTCGCGGTCGGCGACTCGGCCGAGTACGACGTCGTGGTCGACGACGCCGACGGCGGCGTCGGCGTGTACTCGATGACGGTCACCGTCGACGACCCGAGCGTGGCGTCGATCACGGACGCCAGCGTCTCGAACGTCGACGAGAACCTCACCGACGTCGAGATCGCCGAGGACGGTTCCTCGGCGACGATGGAAGCGGTCCTCGTCGACACCGACGACAACGGGAGCGTGACGCTCGGGACGGTCACCGTCGAGTCCGCCGCCGAGGGGACCACGGACGTCTCGCTCGACGTCTCCGAACTCGGCGACGAGTCCGGGAACGCGTACGAGGTGACGGCCGCGTCCGGCGCCACGCTCGCGGCGTCCACCCTCGTCGTCGGCGACTCCGACGCCCCGGCGCAGGACCCGGACGGCGACGGCGTCTACGAGGACGTGAACGGCGACGGCAGCGTGGACGTCCTCGACGTCCAGACGCTGTTCGCCGACCGCGACGGCTCGGTCGTGCAGAACTCGCCCGACGCGTTCGACTTCAACGGGGACGGCGAGTTCTCGCTGCTCGACATCCAGACGCTGTTCGCCGAGGAGACGGGGTGAATCAGACAGATGTCAGGTATCGACGCTCCGACGGCGCCCGCGACGGCGGTCCTGTTGGGGGTGCTGCTGCTGACCGCGACGGCGGTCCCGGCCGTCGCGGCGACGGACACGCCGGTGCGACTCGCCGGGGCCGACGAGCCGACGGTCGTCGGCGAGACGACGACTGTCGACGTCGTCGTCGGGAACGCCGACGGCGGCGTCGGCGCGTACGACCTGACGGTCGCCGTCGACGACCCGAACGTGGCGGCGGTCGTCGACGCGGAGGTCGCCGGCGACTCCGGAGCCCGTGACGTCGCGGTCGCCCCGGACGGCTCGAACGCGTCCGTCCGCGCGGCGATGTTGGACACGGACGACGCGGGCGCGGTGACGGTCGCGACGGTCACCGTCAGGGGCGAGTCAGTCGGCTCCACCGACGTCGCCGTCTCCGTCGAGACGCTCGGTGACGAGGAGGGCCGGGCGTACGCGGTGACCGCCGAACGGGGCGCCTCCGTCGCGGTCACCGACGACGGTGGCTCGACCGACCGGTCGGACGACGACGCGGCGGACGACCAGACGGACGGCTCCGACGGCGACGGAACCGACGACTCCGACTCGAATTCGGGCTCGGAGTCCGGCACGGAGCGCGGCTCCTCGTCGGACTCCGGAGCGACCGAGACGGAATCGGCGCCCGCCGGCCAGTCGGCGGGAACCGGGGCCGACGCGGGGGACGGTGACTCGGAGCGAGAGGTCCCGGTGGAGGTGAGCGGGTTCGGCTCGCTCCCGTCGCCCGCCGCGGCGGCCTTCGTGCTGTTCGCCGGGGCGGCCCTGATCTGCGGGGCCCTCTACCTGCGGCGGCGCTGACCGTCCGCGCCGTCGGCGGTCGGGCGCGTCGGCCCGCCGCTCGCGGCCCCCTCCCTCGCGCGGGAAGCGGCCGCCCGAGCGTCGTGAACTCAATTTTTCAACCACTTCGCTGATATTTTACCGTCGAGAAACGAATCCGAACACCGTACCCTCCTCCGGTCGAGAATTCGATGATTTCATCCGAATTATTAGTAATAATAACTAATTCATACGCATCTCGGCTACCGGTCGTTCACGATTCAATGAGCCCCTCACTGTCGAGCGAGGTGCAGCGTAGCTTCCTACGCTATCAGCACCTGCTCGTGTTTCTCGCCCCGCTCGCGTTCGTCGCCGGGGTGTACGGCTTCGCACCGACGCCCGCCGACGCCGGGATCGACTACTGGACCGCGTACTGGTGGCTGTTCGTCGCGTTCGTCACCGGGGCGACCACCGTCAACACCGTCGGCATCAGCGGGTCGGCGCTGTTCGTGCCGTTCCTCATCTTCCCGCTCGTCGCGTACCCGCTGGAGGCGACGACGCTGGTGAAGATCGGGTTCATCAGCGAGCCGTTCGGGTTGTCGAGCTCCTCGCTCGCGTTCATCCAGTACGGGCTCGTCGACCGCCGGCTCCACGGTGGCCGTGATCGGCGACGGCGCGGCCGGGCTCTGCGGCGTCCTCGCGGCGCGTCGGCTCGGCGCCGAGCGCATCGTCGCGGTGGGCCACCGCGAGGACCCCCTCGAACTCGCGGAGGACCTCGGCGCCACCGAGACGGTCTCGGCGCGCGGCGAGGCCGCCGCCGAGCGGATCCGCGAACTCACCCACGGCGGCCCGAACCACGTGATGGAGTGCGTCGGCGCCGCGAGCACGATGAACACCGCGATCGACGCGGTCCGGCCCGGCGGCACGATCGGCTACGTCGGCGTCCCCTACGGGGTCGACGACGAGGGGCTCGACGTGTTCGGCATGTTCGGCGACAACGTCACGCTCGCCGGCGGCGTCGCCCCGGTCCGCGCGTACGCCGAGGAGCTGATGGCCGACGTGCTCCAAGGCACGCTCGACCCCGCGCCGGTGTTCACCGAGACGGTCGGCCTCGACGAGGTCGCCGAGGGGTACCGGATGACGGACGAGCGCGAGGCGATCAAGGTGCTCGTCAAACCCTGAAACGTCGGTTTGAGAGCCGTCGGCGGCCGATTCGGCGTAATGCTTTTTTGCGCCTAGCGCTTGCCAATAGTTGTCATGTGTCATTACAACGTCGAGGCGCGCTCGATCGAGGAGATCCGAGAGCGCCACCGGTCCGAGGAGGCGGACGAACGGCTCGACGAGACCCCCGACGCCGACGCCGTGGACGACCCGGCGGACGACGCCGAACCGCCGGCCGAGCCGCGGACCCCGGCCGACGACTGACGCGGCCGGGGCCGACTTCGCCTCGAACCCCGACGATTTTTCGTGGGAGATCCCGCGCTGAGGGTTGAGCCCGTATCCTGCGGTGCAGCGTCTTAAACGCCGTTTCAGGGGGAGCCTGAAGAGGTTTCAACGCGCGGAAACGACGGTTCTGGCGGCGAAATACTACCCCTGTCCCACTACTCCGTACGGATATCTCCACCACGGAGTACTGCGATTATGCACATGCTTATCGACGACTCACGCTGGACGACGCAACGAACGGTGGTCAATAAATGACACGCGCGCGGTTCCGCGCGGTCTTCCTCGCCGCGATCATGGTGCTGTCAGTGGTCGCGATGGGGGCCGGGTTCGTAGGTGGTGCGGCGGCGCAGAGCGGTGACGAAATTGTCGTTAGTGAAGGAGATTCAATCCAAGATGCAGTAGATAATGCGACTACTGGCGACACCATCTATCTTCAATCTGGAACGTATGATCAGCAAATCTCTATTGAAAAAGATCTCACCATCATCGGTGAAAGTGACACCGTTATTTCCTATGATTCCGCATCTGGTAGTAGTTATGGTGAAAATTCTTTCATAATTGTAGAAAATAACTCCACTGTCGAACTTGACGGATTATCAATTGAGGGTCCATTTACCTCATCAAATACTGCTGGAATATTTATCCGTAATAACGGAAGTGTGAACGCAACGAATGTAGCTATGCGGCAGATGTTTGTCCCAGAAAACGGGGAGCCATCTGGGACGCAGAATCATGGCGCCATCGCATTGGGACATAACAAATATACCGAATCAACCAGCTCTGGTGACGTACATCTTTCCAACTCTGAAATTGATGGTTTCGGGAAGTTTGCCGTACTCATTTCTGGCGGACGAAGTACTGCCACCATTCACCAGACCACGATTAATGGAAGCGGTAAGATCGACACACTAGCACAGGACGCGATACTGGTCGACGAAGGCAGACTATTAGTCGAAGGAAGCCAGTTTAACGCGATCCGTTCGACTGGCAACACAGGCACAGGAATCTCTGTATACGGCCCCTCTGAGAAGGTTGTCATTCGGGATAACAGCTTTAGCGGTGTAAATAAAGCCGTTTCACTCCAATCGTATCGGGAATTTGATGATTCACCGGGAGTGATTGAGGACGTCGTTATCAAACAAAATAATATCGAGAATCAATTCCAGGCTATCGATATCTTCTCAGAAAGGTCACTAGCTGGTACTGACGATACTGTTGTTAGTAACTTAACATATGCGCAAAACGAAATCCGCGATGGGAATACTGGACTAGCTGCTTGGACTGGACAGGTCGTAAGCTCAAATATATCTGGCAACGTCTTTGAGAACAACACTGTTCAAGTCTATCAGCCACGTGGCACATTCCGCGGTAGCAATATCATAGATGCAAATCAATTTGATCGAGCAGCATTCGTCGGCTCGGCGAACTCAACAATTTACTCCGAAATACAGCTTGCAACTGATAATAATATCTATGACGCAAGCCCCGCTCAGAGCGGCGACGTAGTGACTGTCTATCCCGGCGTGTACAATGAGTCTGTAACGATCAGCACACAGAACGTCACACTCCGAGGTCCGAACGCTGGCATCTCCGACGAAGTGAACCGTAGCGATGAGGCTGTGATCCAGAACAGCGTTGATGTGCGGGCTAGTGATGTCGAAATCAGCGGATTCGAAATTAACTCCCCCGGTCAGCAGGGAACTGCGAGTCCCACTGATTACGCCGGTCAAGTAGGCGTGAACGTACACAGTGGAAACGAAAACGTCACGATCAGTCACAACGTAATCACCGACATCGGAACTGCCGACGACGACGCGAACGCAATCGGTGTCTTAGCTAGCGACGGAACCAGCGGCATCGAAATCGATAGCAACGAGATCAGCAATTTAATAGGTACCGACGAGGACGAAGGCGCGGTTCAGGCGGTGCTGATCGACGAGTCCGGAACGCAGATCACTGATGCGACTGTTACGAACAATCTGATTACGGGCCTATTAGACACCCGTTCCACGGTCGCGATTCGGTACAACGGCGATGTGCAGGGGAATATTTCGGAGAACAATATCAGCGATCTGAACACGGAGGGCACCATCCCTGGAAGCGGCGGAGCGCCCGGAGGATTTACCCAAGCCATCAGCCTTGCTGAGGGTGGGGGTAGCGATACCGGTCCCTCCGAAGTAACGATTACTGGAAACACGATCACGGCAATCGAGACGACCACCACGGAGAACTTCGCCCGGCCGTACGGCGTCCTCCTCGGTGGTTCCACTGACGCTGACTCGGTAACGCTGAAGCGCAATAACATAGCGCTTGATCTCAACTCTGGTGAGCGAACTCGGCCCGCTGTTGCCGTCGCAAACGGTGCCGACGAGCGTCTTGACGCGACCCTCAACTACTGGGGTGACGCCGACGGTCCGAATACCACGGAAGACATCATCCTCGGAAATGTCACATCTGATCCATTCCTAACCGTGGCGGCCGAGAGCGTAGATGATCCCGTCCGACGCACCACCGACTTCGGTCACGACCTCGTCATTCCCGCCGACGGCGAACCGCACTCGATCGCCTTCCCGGCGGCCGTCGAGGGCAACGTCAGCGAGGTCTTCGGCGAGTTCGACGGCACCATCTACGCGTACGACGGCGATGAATGGGAGAGCGGTACTGAGGTCCGCGACGAAGACATCGACGCGCTCGACGCGTTCGCCGTCTCCGTCGACGAGGGCGAAGCGGACCTCCGGATCGACTTCGAGTACGCCGAGACCGACTCGCCGGTCCCGTCGATGACGAGCGCCGAACTCGAGCAGGGTTGGAACTTCGTCGGCGCGCCGCACGGAAACGCCGGTTCGGACGAGGCGTTCGCGGGCTCGACAGGCGACGTCACGACCGTGATCGACGCCATCGCCGGCCCCGAGTCTCGGACGACGCCGTACGGGCTCGACGCCTCCGGTCAAGTGACGAACCCCGACGAGGTCAGCCCGTTCAAGGGCTACTGGGTGTTCGTCACCGACGACGGCGAGCTCGGCGCGACCGTACCGGTCGATCCGACGCAGGAAACCGAGGAGGGCGCCCTGACGGGGAACTGAGCCGATGAACGCCAAACACGCGCTCGGTCTGGCCGCGGTCGCGATCGCCCTCGTCGGGCTCGTCGCCAGCGGCGCGGTCGTGGGGGGCGTCGCCGGACAGGACGGCCCGCCGGCCACGCCCGCGGCGTACTACGGACAGGTGACGCTGACCGACGGCGGCGACCCGGTCGACGGCGTGACGATCGAGGCGGTCGTCGACGGCGAGGTCCGCGACAGCATCGAGACCGACGCGGACGGTTCGTTCGGCGGCTCGGGCGCGTTCGACGAGAAGCTCACCGTCGAGGGACCGGTCGACGGCGACGTGACGTTCGGGATCGCCGGCGTCGACGCCGGCACCGCCGCGTGGGAGTCCGGCGCGAACGAGGAGGTCGCCCTCGAACTCGACGAAGCGCCGGATTCGGGCACCGACGACGGCGACAGCGGCGATAACGCCGACGGCACCGATCCGGGTGACGGCGCGGACGACGACGACCCGGTGGGTGGTGACGGCGGTGACGGCGGTGACGGTGATGACGGCAGTGACGGTGATGACAATAGTGACGGCGGTGACGGAGGTGACGGTGGTGACGGCGGTGACGGCGGTGACGGTGATG
>NZ_NHOX01000014.1:0-66009 GCF_002252745.1 Halorubrum sp. Ib24
CGGAAGCGTGTCGATGCCGTTGATCTCGACGTAGCCGTAGCCGCACTCGGGGCACCGCCACTTCGTCTTCTCGCCGAGGTGGAGGGTCATCGCCGCGGTCCGGTAGAACGACTGGGCCTCTCCGCACGAGGGACAGTCCACGTCCTTTTCGAGCGCCATACCCGCGGATCGCACCGGCGCGGTTTTGAAGCTACTGATCCGGCGGCCGCCGCCCGCACGCGCGACTCCGTCCCTCAGGCCCGTCTGAGGGACAGGGCGACGAGCTTCTGTTCGGCGGCCCGGAGGTGCTGATGGAACGTCGCCGGACAGATTCCGAACCGCTCGGCGAGCTCCTCGGCGGTGACCTCCCGCGGCCAGTCGTAGTACCCGGCGTCGTGGGCCGCTCCGAGGACCTCCCGCTGACGGTCGGTCATATCCGTCTCGAGAGCCGCCCGGAGACACTCCTGCCCGAATATCGGGGTACCGTAGGACTGCTCTCGCTTGACCCTCAGCTTGGCGTCCGGATAGGCGTCGGTGAAGTCGTTTACGACCGTCGAGACGTCCTCGGACGGCGGGACCTCCGCCCCGACGGTCCCGCTCCCGCCTCCGCTCTCGACGGTGCAGGGGAGCGCGCCGGACTCACCGAGAAAGACGGCCGGACAGCCGTCGTCCACGACGAACTCGAATAACGCCTCGTCCTCGAACCGCTCGACGAGACGCGCCTCCACCGACGGGTGGGCGTGGGCGTGCGCGAGGACGTCGTCGGGCTCGACGCCGCTGACCGAGAAGAACTCGGCGTAGCTCCCCGCTCCGCGCGGGATGAACTCCTTCAGCAGCGCCGCTGCGCCGTCCGCCTCGGACACCGCGACGAACGGGTGGTCGGAGCTCGAAAGAGCGAATTCGACGTAGGTCACCCGTTCGTCCGCCCGAGGTGGATTCTGGGAGGCCATGGGTCGCCGTTGACTCTTGACCGGTTTCACTCTTCTCCCGCGGCGACCGCGGCGACGCGGCTCGCGGATTCGAGCGGAGGGGAGCGGGACGAACTACGGCGAAGGCAGACGCGTGCCTCTGACGGTAATACGGTACGGCCGCATCCGCTTAGTCGCACAGCCAAACTGCTTCGGTGTGGGTCCCGCGACCCCCGCGGAGTCACTTCTCGTCCACGTGCCGGACCTCGCTGGCGACGCCGCGCGTCGAGTCGACCATCTCCGGCCCGGACATCTCCGCGCGGCCGACCGCGAACGCCTTCGGCCCCTCGATGACGACCTCGTCGCCGACGCGGATGTCGTCGTCCGCGTCCACGACGCCGGGCGCCAAGACGGAGCCGTGCGGGACGAACGGGTCGATCTCGACGCGTTTGGTCGGGGCGGCGCTCTCGGCCCAGCGGCGCGCGCCGGCGAGGGTGAACGAGAGGGTGCCGTACTGGGGCACCATCGTCGCGAGCTGCTCGCCCGGCTCGCCCTCGCGGCCGGCGTCGGGGTCGTCGCCCCACACCTGGAGTTTGGGGTAGCGGCCGGTCGTGCGGATATCGGCCTCGCCCGGCCCGCCGAACAGGTCGTCGCCCGCGCCGTCGCCGAGCAGGTAATCGGCGAGCGCCCGGACCGTGTTGTGCTCGCGCTCGCGCTTGCTGTAGGCGGGCTCGCCCTGCAGAGTCGCGTTCAGCTCTCCGAGCGACTCGTCGCTCGTCGGGTGGCCGACGCACGTGTACTCGAACGGGACGTCGACCGCGGGGTCGCTCGCGACGCGCTCGCAGATCTCGCGGTAGCCGTCTTCGGGGACGTGCGCGATCACCCGCGAGTAGTCGTTCCGCTCCAGATAGCGCCGGAGAACCTCGGAGACGAACCCGATCTCGTCCTCGCTCCAGTCGCCGGTGACGACCGCGTCGTAGTGCTGGGCCGGGTACGTCGTCTCCAGCTCCTGAGGCACCACGCCGATCGGCGAGGTCATCGAGACGGTGTGGCCGCGCCACTGGATCGCGTCGTGGAACTGCCCGTGACTCTGCGAGTCGCTGTACGGCTTCGTCGCCGAGCAGGGCACCAACACGAGCGGCTGATCGGTGAACCGGTTCCGGTACCGGCTCGTCACGCGGTCTGCGAACCGCCGGATCTCGACGCGGTCCAGCGTCTCCGCGGTCGCCGCGGTCACCTCGGCGTCGCGCATCAGCGGCGTGCGCTCCTCGACGTACCCCCACTGGTCGTCGAACTCCCGGAACGCGGCCGTGAGCCACTGCTCGTGGCGGGCCTGCCCCTCGACGTAGTCGCGGAGGCGACCCGCGCGGATCCGCTCGCGGACGCGCCGAAGCTCCGCGCGGAGCGCGTTCACGTTGTGCACGGCGCAGTCGGCGCGGGTGAACTCGTCGCGGGGCGTCGCGCAGGCCGGACAGGCGCACGGCAGTTCGTCGAGGTCCTCCAGGAAGTGCTCGGCGTCGGCGGTGAGGTATCGCCCCTCCGTCCCCTTCGTCCGGGCGAGCGTCGCGTCCACGAGGTCGACGCCGGCGTACGCGAGGACCGCGACGTTCAGCGGCGTGGCGACGCCAGAGAGGAACAGCGCGGTGTCGGCCGGGAGCGCCTCCTTCGCCGACACGACCGCGTCGCGGAACGCCTCGCCGTGGCCGACGAACCCGGACGCGTCCGAGAGCAGATACGCGTCGGCGCCGACGTCGCGGGCGCCCGCGCTGTCGACGACGGCGGCGGAGGGGTAGTCGACATCGGGGTGATCGACCGCGAACGACTCGCGGACCTCCTCGCGGGTCCCCGCGGGGAACGAGCGGTGCGGCAGGACAGTGAGCGCGGCCTCGTCGCCGTCGGGGACCGCTCGGTCGCCGGCCCAGAGGCTGCCCGCGTCCTCGAGGAACGTGTCCGCGAGCGCCGGCGTCGTCACCGGCTCGGCGAGCCGAAGCTCCCCGAGTCCGGCGGCGCCGTCGCGCTCGTGGACCTCGAAGTAGTCGGTCATACGTCCCCTCGCGCGGGGACGGTCAATTCTCTTGTGTTCCGCGCCGCAACCGTTACGCCGGACCCGACCGAATGGATCGCATGGAGCCGACCGGCCCGTGGGACCGCGACCGCGTCGACGAGTTCCTGACCGACACGCACGTGCCTGTCCGCCTCGGCTGTCACACCCCCGCAGACGACCCGTGGATCGTCTCGCTGTGGTTTTCGTGGGACGGCGCCGTCCACTGCGCGACGAGCGCCGACGCCGACCTCGTCGCCTTCCTCGCGCACGACGACCACGTCTCCTTCGAGGTGTCGACGAACGACCCGCCGTATAAAGGTGTCAGGGGACGAGGGCGCGCGACGGTGTCGCCGGACGAGGAGAAGGAGCTCCTGCGCGCCCTGCTGGACCGGTATCTCGGCGGCGTCGACAACCCGACCGCGGAGCGGCTCCTGAGCCCGGAGCGAGAGGAAGTCCGGATCCGCATCGAGCCGGAGCGACTCCACACGTGGGACTACTCGGAGCGGATGGGGTCGGGAGAGGGATAGTATCGCCCGGCCGTTTTTCCGGTCCCCGTTGAAGCTCTCATGACGTGACGGGAAGTGGCTGCTGAATACAGAGGATGTAGTCAGCAACTAAGTTCGTGATTTTTTGACCTCCTAGATAGCACAACAGTATATGACAGAAGATATCTCACTCGATGGTCGGACGCTTGTTGGCGTTGCAAACACCGATTCGGGGGAAGTGAGTGGAGATACTCGCTTCGAGTTTGAACAGGAAGGCGAACGAATTTACGCACACTATACTGGTGGAAGTATTGTCGATGGCCATCTCGTCGGAACGTTTGACGGAAATGAATGGAATATCAGGTATTCACAGATCAACACGGAGAATGAAACCGCGAGTGGCCACTCTGTAGGCACCGTCGAACTGCTTGACGATGGTCGCGTGCGTATCGAAGACAAGTGGGAATGGGAGTCACAGGATGGTAGTGGCGAGTCAGTGCTTGAAGAGATCGTCTGAAACGAACTCTACTCTGGCCGACTCGCGCCCTACATTCAGCACCGGATCAGTAACATACCCGACAGCTTTCAGAAGCGGGCTGACTGACGCAGACGATAGAGCCAGTACGGCGTGGTCGATCGTTTCGAGGCGCTCACTTCGAATCGGCTCCCACCCTCAGGCGCGGCTCTTCTTCGACTGCTTCTAAACGTCCTCCTCGCCGGTGGACGAGAGAACGTTCACTTGACAAGAAGGCGCTTTGACGCTCATCCATCGGGAACCGAATCAGGGTCGTCGGTGGCCAGCGGGAGGTTTGACATACGTGCTGCGGCGAGCAAGGTCCGGTCGCTCCCGTGTCCTAACGCGAGCGCCTCAGCCTGACGCGCGTACGTGCAGGCCGAATGAAACGATGCGACGGTCCCTTGGCTCCCGATGTCGAGTACGGTGTAACCACACGGATACGGTCCGAGCGGTGGGAGCGTGAATTCGGTTATGTCCACGGATCGCACGATGGTGGGGACATGAAGATGACCGGTCACGACGAGCGGATCGGACTCGCCTCCGAGTACACTGATGAGTTCATCATCGTTCTCGAACGCCGGGCAGCTGCCGTCTTCGAGAGGCAGGTGTTCCTGTTCGTTTCGATACCGCTCTCGCACCGTCTCTAACGTGTGATGGACCGAAACGATCGGAGATTCGACTTCACTAATTGCTCCCTCAAGCCAGTCGAGAGTCGAAGGCGACACCCGTCCACTGTACGAATCGGTCAGCGCTGCTCGGGTCGACGCGTTGCTGTTCAACCCGATGAGGTCGACACCTCCGATCCGGACTCGGTAGGGAAACGGTGTCGGGGTATATCGACGTTCGAACTCCGGGAGAGTGAGTTGTGACGTGGATCCGTCGCCTCGATCGATCAGGTCGTGGTTTCCCGGAACGGCGAACAACGGGGGGTCGAGATCCGCCACGATCCGGTCGAACGCGTCATACTCGGCTCTAGTCCCGTTCTGTACGAGGTCACCGTTGAACACGACGGCATCGAGTTGGTCCTCGTTTAGTGACGCCACGACCTGTTTCAGTCGCTCCTCGGTTCGATGTAACGCCCGTGACGTGCCGTACCCGAGTGTGGAAAGATGGAGGTCCGAAACGAACGCCACGCGTGTATGGTCTCCGGCGGTCAGTTGCGTGAACGATCCGAGTACGTCGGTTTCGACGCCGGCCGTTCGACTCGCGGCGTTCGGTTTCATCGTCATGGTATCGAGCCAGTTGAGCCACGGGCGGTATGCGGTCGGTCTGCGGTACGGAGGTGGCCGCCGACGTCCGGACTGCCGTGTGCTTCCAGCGTGAGACGATTAATGATAGCGACAAACGCGATCGTAAACGGCCGAGTCGCACAGGCTTGGTCAGAAAGGAGCGATTTTGAGTTCGTTTCAACAGTGCCGCGTAGGTGATGAATCATGGTCTTGAGTGAATGTAAACCGTGTGTTGTGTTTCGGCCACTTGCGACTCAGATGTGTTTACTTCGGACCGCGGTTAATGAATTTCTAATATTGATACATACGAGTACGTATCCGAACGTCCGGATATAATTGACACCGTTGAAACCGTCCGTATTGAACTCGCCCTGAACCCTGGAACGGTGACGCCGAGCGGCAAATTCACCGTTACTTGGCCGGTTTCGAGGCTAAGCTCACGGATAACAACCTCCCTCACCGAGCGAAGTCGGGAGACTGAGTGAGGTAAGGGAGGGTTGTCGACCACAGTTGCTCCGGTTAGTGGGGGCGCTTCGCCGACGCGTCGGCAATCGTCTGAAACTGCGTCGGGTCTTGGAGGAACTCCTCGCCCGTGTCGGCGATCGCCGACCGGTCGATGTATTCGACGCCGTCGCCGTACACCGCTAGCACGGGCTCGCCTTTGAACTCACCAATCGGGCGAGACGTGGTGCACTCTATTGCGACGTACGTCCCTCCCGGGAGGGTAGGTGCGTCGGCGTGCGCCGCCGGGAGGTCGTCCCTGTGAACGCCCGCGAGCATGTGACCGGGAAGGATCACCATCGCGGTCCGGTAGCCGAACGCCGGGTGGGAAAGCATCCCGACCAGCAGATACGTGAGGTCCTCGCAGTCACCGCAGCCGTCGACGAGCGTCTCCTCGACGGTTCGGATGTAGTCCGGCGCTCCCATCGATTCCGCATCCGTCGCGTATTTGAGCGAGTGTACGAGTCCGGTCGCCCCGTCGAGAAGGACCGACTCAGGAAGCGACCGTCGAGCACTCTCGCCCGTCGCGCTCGCGTTGACGAGCGCCTCCGTGAGCCGCTCGGCATGAGCGCTCGCCTTCGCCGCTTCGAAGCCACTCAGATATCCGTGCGTCTCGTCGGCCGCTTCTCTGTACGCGGACCGTTCGATCGGAAACTCCAGACGCCACTCACGCCCGGACCGGTCCGTCCACTCGTACGTCATGGCGTAGCCGTCCGCGGTCCGTTCCCGAGCGACCGAATCTCTCCCGTCGATGGATGTTGGCAGCGTCGGCTCGCTCGCAGAAAGAGCCAGCGCCGCAGACCACAGGTCGGACAGTTCGACGACCGAGGAAGCGACGACCCCGAGCGCTACTCGGTCCAGCGCTTTGTTGAGGAGATCCCGTCGTTTCATACCCACCGACGGACCACCTCGAATTCGTTTGTTACTGGGAGAGGCGTCCGAATCGGCGGCGGGCGAAACATCCGAGTCCGCGTTGACCAGAGCATCGGATTCGACGGGGACCGGCAGCGTCGGGCTTCCCGACCGTCTCGCCCGCCGCGGTCGCGGTACATCCGGGGGGTTATCGGAAGCATTCGGGCTTGACGACGGAGTCGACGTCCACCGTCACCCACGCTGACAGCCGCTCGTCATCGGTCGCCTCTGCTGGGAACACCGTGACCCGATCGGGACCCGACGACCGCCTGTCGACTTGATGTACCAGACCGGTGAACGGGGGACTCACTGACTTCCGCCCGGTCGTCTCGTCGTCCCTCGACCTCCGGTTGGTATCCGTTGTCATCTGTTACTCGTTCGGGTTATTCGGCACCCTGTGCTTGAACCCTTATAATAGGCGAACGGACGCGTCAGAAGCCGACCGGTGGGATATATACTCGTCGTGACCAGTCCGTCGTGCCCCTTCTCGCTCGACGAAGACGAGTCCACTCCGACATTTAGCGTCTGCAAAGCGCGTCGTGGAAGCAGGAAACCCTACCCTCAAGGAGCGAACGGCGTCAGCCGTGAGCGAGTAGGGTAAGGTAGTTCACATCGCAGTTTTTCAGATTGAGATAATCAGACTATGGCGTGGGCCCGGACGGGACTCCGGAGATAGGCGATCATATCATAGTCAGTTTGATACAAATTCAATTCTCTCTTGATCAGAGAACGCCCGTTCGGTTGCTGATTTCGTACGGAGCGATATATATCACTCATAGCAACAAAAACCGTGCCTCGGTGAAATCCTCGGCTGTATGTCCTCGCCCGAGTGCGGGACACTGTCGCCGGTACTCGATACGCTCCACACCGGTGTGGCGATCTATGACGCCGCCTCCGGGGCCGTTATCGACGCGAACGCCCGACTGGAGGAAATCCTCGGATACAGTTCGGACCGACTGCGTGAGCTCTCCGTGGCCGAATACACGGCAAACACCTACCCGCACACCGAGTCTGAGTTCCACAATCGACTCTCCAGGGCCGCCAACGGAAGCCCGCAGCAGTTCGTGTGGCGAGCCAAACGAGCGGACGGCGAACTCATTTGGATTCAGGTGTTCACTTCGCGACAGCGCCCGACGGCGGACCGCTGTGTCCACGTTGAGGTACGAGATGTCACACGTCACTACGACACCCATCATCGGGCGGAGCTGTTCTGGCGCGTCCTTCGGCACAACCTCCGGAACGAGGCCGCGATTATCATCGGATGCGCGGAGCAGGCGATGAACGCCTCCGAGGGCGGACCGTCCGAGGAGGTCATCTCGACTATTCGATCCAGAGGCGAGAAGCTCGGTAACATCGCTACGTCAGTGAAACAGATCGAACACGCGGTGAGCGACTCACAGGCGAGCGTCGTCCGGGTTTCCGCCGCGGGCGCCGTGCAGGACATCGCGAATCGGATAGGCGCCGAATACCCCGACGCGGACATCCGGGTCAGCGAACGGAAACGGATGTGGATCGACGTCAACGACGCGTTTGAGTACGCGCTCGCACACGCCATTGAGAATGCGATCGTCCACAGCAACGACGAGGCGCCGACAGTCGAAATAACGGTCGGCCCATCGCCCAACACCGGTCGCGCGGAGATCCGCATCGAAGACACGAATCCGCCGATCCCGCCCGGGGAGATCGCCGCGTTGTTTTCGCCGACCGTCACCACGAGCACGTCCCACGGCTCCGGGATCGGCCCGTTCGTGATGAAGTGGTGCGTCGAATCGCTCGGCGGAGAGGTGTTGTTCGAATCGCGGAATTCCGGGGGAAACGCCGTCTCCTTATTCTTGCCGCCCAAGCAGCTCCCGGATTCGATGATGACCGATTGAGTTCGTTGTTCGCGACGGCGCGTACGTCTCGATGGGAGTTACCCTTCCTCAGTCAGCACGAATAGATCTCCAATTCGCTCCATTCGATATCGATCCGAGCGCTGTCGGCGGCGACATGTCCGGAGGCGAAACGAGGGGGTTCACGAAAACAGTCGCGGCGACCGCACCTGTGAATCACCTTGATAATCGCAAGCCCACACCCGGACATACCGAGCGGAACGGATGTCTATTGAGCAGAAAGTGATGTGTTTCTCTTGGAGATCTCATCCATCGGTAATTCCGCCTTCGAATCCGTCTCTGAGGTGCGATTCGAGTTCGGATCGAGGAGCCAAGCGGGCAGCCGTCACGAGCCGATAGCCGTCTGATCGACTCGCGCCCTCTATCGGCACGAGCGGTATCAACTCCCCAGTCGCTGTCAGTAGCTACATGACCGATAGGGAGAATACATTCAGCACTGAGACTGCGTTACTTTCTTCGTTTGATTCCCGGACCAACCGTTAGTAGGTGCCTGCGGACGCATCTGTATGACTGGCTAAAGCATCTGTTTGTTTCTGGATATTCTATTTATACTCTACCGTCAAAACCACATGCGTGAACAGGAGAACGTATCTGTCTGTAACGAGTGTGACCGTGGCGTCTGTCCTCGGAGGTTGTTCGGCAGTGACGGGAGGTTCTGGTGATGTCCGCGTCGATGACACGACACAGCGAGAACAGACGTACGAATTAGACCTACAGAAGGGTGATACAGTGAAAATCATCGTTGGAACACAGAAAGGGTCTGGTGGAGAAGTTACTCTCTCTCATGACTCGCAAGACGTTCTCTCAGAGGCGTTCGAAACGGAGCAGACGTTTGAGCGTACAATCACGGTTACCGGTGTTCACGAACTCTCAGTGAAACCGTCCGAGTCTACTGTGATAAGTATCAAAGCTATCGTTAATCCGTAGCGGTGGATGACAGTCGATCCCCTGTACTGACCCATTCGGGCTACCGTTCTCTGGAGGGGGTTCCGTGTAAAATACGCGCGTTGTATGTAGCAGTGACGTTTCGAACTACTCGGCGCTTGTCAGTGCTAGCGTGACCGATACAGAGGATCTAATCAGCACGGGGACTGCGTTATTTTCCCCATTTGAATTCTAAATTAGGCATAGATTGCGCTTGCGAACTGGTCAGTCGTTTACCAGTTCAGAAAAGTTATCACAAACACCACTCGAACTAGTTTTGATGCCCTCCAGAACAGATGAACTACTTACATCGATTCGGTATCTGCTCTTCATAATTGTATTTTTGCTCGGGCTTGGAGTCGCGGCACTTGGTGATCTCGCTGTTGCGGTACGTGGTTACACGACAGGGATATCGACTGCTGCTCGCTCGATCGGGGGCGTAGTCGTACTTACAGAACTTGGGCTTCTCTTTTATACAGTGCTTCGACCGAACGGGAGTCAAGACTCAGCGAACTAAGTTTATCGAGTGATTCGTGATTTCCCTGTACTGACCGATCCGGCCTGATCATACTGAGGGGGACTAGTACAAGACTCCCGCCCTGTATTCAGCACAACCACAGAAATCAGTCACTGATCGGGGGTTCAACAAGCCCCGTTACCCGGACCGCCCGAGCGTCCGCAGGTCCTCCGTCTCGACGCAGTCGGGGACGGCGTCGAGCGCCGTCTCTGGCCAGCCGTCGTGACCGAGCGTGATCGCGGTCTCCGGGTTCGCCGACGCCAGGGCGGCGACGCCCTCGGCCGCGGCGACTCGGGCCGCCTCGTCGAGCCGCTCCGGGACCTCGGCAGTGAGCGGGTACGTCTCCGAGAGCGCCCGCGGGAAGGGACCGAACGGGGGTTTCACGCGCCACACGGCGTCGTAGTCGTGCGTGGAGGGCGCGTTCGACTCCGTGAGCAGCAGGCGGTCGGGGACCTCCAGCCGGGCGAGCCGGTCGCGGTGCCGGCGGATCTCGGGGCGCCGGGCCGATTCGTGGGAGGTGTAGAAGAACGCGTCCTTCGAGACCGGATCGGCGCGCTCCAGCCCGTCGGCGTGGTCCAGCAGCGTCCGGTAGCCGTCGAGCATCGCGGGGTGGCCGCGGGCCCGGCGGTCGACCAGTTCGAGGAGGTTCCCCGACCGGATCGCCGCCTTCACGCGGCGGAGCTCCTCGAAGGTGACGTGGAGGTTGTGCTCGGCCAGCAGCTGCTCGGCGGACGCGTCGGCGTCGGTGTCGCCGTTTCCGCCCCCGGCGCTCCCGTCCATCTCCCGGAGCTCCGCGGGCGTGTGCTCGGCGCAGACCGGACACGAGCAGGGGAAGTACTCCATCTCCTCCAGGTGCTCGGTCCCGGAGACCGTCAGGTAGCGCCCGTCGCGCGCCATCAGCGCGTAGGCGGCCGAGTCGAACAGGTCGCAGCCGGCGGCGACCGCCAGCGCGAGCATCATCGGGTGGCCCGCGCCGAACAGGTGGACGGGCGCGTCCGGGTCGAGCCCGCGCTTCGCGGCGCGGACCGCCTCGACGTCGTCGGCGTAGCGGTAGGCGTTGAGGAGCGGCACCATCGCGCCGACCGGGAACACGTCGAGGTCGGTCTCGGTCGCGCGTCGGCCCGCCGCCTCTCGGAGGTCCGGGAACGTCGACCCCTGTACGGGCGCGTTGACGAGCATCTCGCCCGTCTCCGCCGCCTCGGCGTCGGCGAGCGCCTCCTCGGTGGTCGCCAGCTCGCGCTCGGCGCGCTCGCGGTCGACGTCCGGCGGCGTCGGCACGTCGACGGGGGTCGCCACGTCGCTCCCGATCCGCCGCTGGAACTCGATTATCTCCTCGGTGGTCACGTCGATGTCGCCGTACTCGGCGAGCTGGAAGGAGCCGGAGTCGGTCATGATCGCGCCGTCGAACCCGAGGAAGTCGTGGAGCCCCTCGTCCAGCACGCGGTCGCGAATCCGGTCCGTGCTCCGGATGATGTAGGAGTTGGTGATCAGCATCTCCGCGCCGAACTCCTCGCGGAGTCGGGACGGCTCGACAGTGAGCACGTTGGGGTTGACGACCGGCAGCAGCGCCGGCGTCTCGACCGTGACCCCGGCGCGGGGGACCTCCAGCCGGCCGATCCGCCCGGCGCCGTCGTGGTCCCGGATCTCGAAGTGATCGCGCATACCCGGAGTGCGCGGACGCGGGCGGTAAGGGTTGCGTTCGGGAGGCGACGGGCCGGAGCCCTCGCCCCTCCGGTCGGACTCCTCAGAGTCCCGTCGGGTGACTCACGTACTCGGTCTCCAGCCCCCACTCCGCCGACAGCGACCGGAGGGAGCGCACCCCGAACGTCTCCGTCGCGTAGTGGCCGGCGAGGAACACCGTGATCCCGGCCTCCCGCGCCTCGTGGTACGCCTTCCCCTTCCCCTCGCCCGTGATCAGTGCGTCGGCGCCCGCCTCGACGGCCTCGTTGAGCCAGTCGACGCCGGACCCGGTGACGACGGCGACCCGGTCGATCTCGTCCGGGCCGAAATCGAGCACGCGCGTCGGCGACGCCTCGCCGTCGGGCTGGCCCTCGAAGTCGTCAAGCGCCTCCCGGATCGACGCCGCGGACCGCGGCGCGTCGAGCTCGCCGACCGTCCCGATCGTGACCGGTCCGATCTCGCCGAACGGCTCCCGGTCCCCGACCCCGATCGCGCCCGCGACGCCGGCCGCGTTACCGAGGTCCTGATGGCCGTCCAGTGGGAGATGTGAGACGTACAGCGCGAGGTCGTTCTCGACCAGCGCCGCGATCCGGTCGTACGCGGTCCCCGTGACGCGGTCGATGCCCCCCCACGCGATCCCGTGGTGGACGACGAGGACGTCGGCGCCCGCGTCGGCCGCGGCCTCGATCGTCGCCTCGGCGGCGTCGACCGCGAACGCGACGCGCTCCACCTCGGCGTCGTCCGGACCGACCTGTACCCCGTTCGCGCTGGCGTCGACGTCGGCGTACGCCGCCGTGTCGAGTTCGTCGTCGAGCCGTCGCGCGTACTCGGAGAGTTTCATGACGATCCGTGGATCGGCCGGGGAATAAAGAGCGACGGTCCGTCCGGGTCGGCTCCGATCGCAGCCGGACCGAGAACGTCTCTCAGGCATATAAACGTCTCATGCGGTGGCGCGCGCCTCCGAGCGCCCGGAGGGCGCGACGGAGCGCGCGCGAGGGAGTCGGACGTCCGGAGCGAAGCGGAGGGCGTCCGACGAGGCTGGGGAGGCGTGAGGCTGCGGTGCTGTGCGGGGCGGGATTCAAATGGGCAGCCGCGAGGACGAAGCACGACGACGCAAGCACTGCAGGGAGCGAACGAAGTGAACGACCGAAGCGCGTGGTTCGAGACGCCGGAGGCGTCTCGTCATCGCCGGAAATCAGAGATTTCCGGCTAGCAGTCAGAACGCAGAGCGTTCTGACGACATCACGAAAGGCGCTCCGCGCCTTTCGAACGACAGCGAGTCGCGCGAGTAGCGAGGGCGACCGAAGGGAGCGCTAATCGTCCAGTTCCTCGGCGATCGACTCCGGCGGGCCGTCGATCTCCGGACCGCTCTCCTCCGCCGACGTCCCGCCCGGGACCTCGGGCGGGGCGTCGAACTCGGGATCGAACAGCCGGAGGGCGGTCCGGATCGTCTCCCAGTCGTCCTCGCCCGCGGCGTCGCGCAGCGAGCTGGTCGGGGCCGCGAGCAGCTGGCCGACCAGCGCGTCCGCCATGTCCGAGACGGTCTCGCGCTGCTCGTCGGTCAGATCGCCCTGCGCCTCCAGCTTCGAGAGCGCGCGGTCGACCTCGCGGGCCTTGACGCGGTCGGCGCCCGCGTACATCGCGGAGATGGCGTCGTCCGCGCGCTTGCGCTTGTACGCCCGCAGGATGCGGTCGAGCTCCTCGTCGATGATCGCCTCGACCTCGCGCGCCTCCGCCTCGCGGCTCTCGCGAGTCCGGCGCGTCACGTCCTCTAACGCGTCGATGTCGTACAGCGTGAGCTCGTCGCGGTCGGCGACCGCCGGGTCGACGTCGCGGGGCTGCGCGATGTCGATGCAGACGAGCCGCCCCGCGTCCGCGACGTGTTCCGGCTCGATCACCGGTTCCGGGCTCCCGGTCGCCGAGATCACGAGGTCGGCCCCGTGCACGACCGCCGGGAGGTCGGCGAGCGAGACGGCCTCCGAGGGCGTGTCGACCTCGCCGGCGACGAACTCCGCGTTCGGCACCGTCCGGTTCGCGACGACGATCTCCGAGACGGCCGTGTCGTCGAGCGTCCGGGCCGCGAGCGTCCCCATCTCGCCGGCGCCGACGATGACGGCCGAACCGTCGGTGAGGTCGATCTCGGTCGCGGCCAGCCGGACCGCGGCCGACCCGAGCGAGACGACCCCCTCGTTGATCGACGTCTCGTTCCGCGCGCGCTCCCCGACGTGGAGCGCCTTCGTCACCGCGTCCTTCAGGACGGGGCCGATGCCGCCCGCGGACTTCGACTCCTCGTACGCCTCCCGGAGCTGGCCGATGATCTGGTCCTCGCCGAGTACGAGCGACTCCAGCCCGGAGGCGACGCGCATCAGGTGTTCCAAGCTCTCCTCGTGGTCGAGTCGGCGGACCGCGCCGCCGCGGACCTCGGGGGCGAACGACGCCAGCGCGTCGGTCCCGTCGACGGTCCGGTCGGTGACGACGAACGCCTCCGAGCGGTTGCACGTCTGGAGGGCGAACGCCTCCTCGACGCCGTCGCGCGCGAGCAGGTCCGAGACGGTCGCACGGACGCCGTCGCCGCCGGCCGACTCGATCTCGTCGACCGTCGCGCGGGAGTGAGCGACGCTCACGCCGGCGATTGCTCCCGTCTCTTTCATTCCTTGAGTACCTCCTCGATCACGGAATACGCCTCTTGACGACCGTTGGATCTCCCCTTTTGTAAACCCTTCCAAACCCCCTCGGATCGCACGACGCGACGGATCGCCTCCCGGCGCGCCTCGGGCGCTATCTCCCGCTCTCTGAGCTCCGCGCGGAGCTCGCCGGAGAGCTCCGCCATCGCGCCGGCGCCGTCGATCTCGGCCTCGACGCGCTCGCGGAGCGCCTTCGCGAGCGCCGGGCTCGCGCCCCCGGTCGAGAGTGCGACCCGGACCGGCTCGTCCTCGACGGTCGCCGGGACGACCACGCTCCGGGCGTCACGCGTGCCCGATCGGTCCGCGGCCGACACGTCCGTTCGGTTGACGAGCAGGCCGGCGTCGAGCGCGGCGGCCTCCGCCGCGGCGTTGACGGCGGCGACGTCCGTGGCGGCGACCACGAGCGCGGGGTCGACGCGCGCGACCCAACCGCGGACCGCGTCGGCGTCCGGGGCGGCGCGGACCAGCTCCACTCCCGCTCCGCTCGCTCCGCCTCCGTCCCGCGCCCGCTCGACGAGCCGCTCGTCGAACCCGGGGCTCACGACGACAACGCGGGCCTCGTCGGCGAACCGCGACGCCTTTCGCGCGCCGACGCTCCCCCCGCCGAACACGAGCACCGACTCCCCGGCGAAGTCGTGGTACAGCGGGATCACGTCGGACGCCCCCGAACCGCGGTGCGACGGATCACGTCGTGTTGCTGTCGGCGCGGTCGGCGATGCGGATCCCCGTCTTCTTCAGAATTCGCGTCGAGAACAGCGTGTCCCAGTCGTCGGCGCCGACGTCCCAGTGCTCGTCCATCAGCTCTTTCACCTCCGCGATGCGGCGCTCGCTCTCCGCCTCCGTCCGCCCGTGCGTCATCGCGAAGAAATTGTACTCCCAGACGCCGGCGTGCCGAGGGCGCTCGTAGCAGTGCGTGACGAAGTCGAGCGAGGCGACCGCGGGGCCGACCTCGTCGAGGACATCCTCGGGCACGTCCCAGACCGTCATTCCGTTCTCCGTGTACCCGAGCGCGTAGTGGTTCGGGATGACGCCGACGCGGCGCACCTTCCCCTCCGCCTCGAACCGTTTGATCGTCTCGATCACCCAGTCGACGTCGGCGTCGAGCGCGGCCGCCACGTCGGCGTACGGCGTCTCCGTGATCGGGAGCCCGCCCTGGATCTCGACGACGAGGTCGCGCTCGTCGGGCGTGAGCGCCCCCCGGTCGCTCGGCGCGACCGCAGGGCCGAGATCGGACAGGTCGAGGTCGCCGTCGGGGACCGGACCGTCGACGAGGAACTTCGCGCCGACGTGGAACTCCCGGAGCTTCGGCAGGTTGTACGTCTCTTGGCCCGTCGCCGCCTCGATCTCGGCGAGCACCTCCTCGACCCGGTCGTTCCCGTCCTTGTCGGGGTCCGGGTGGTCGGCGACGCTCACCACGAACCACATGTTGAGGTGCGGGTGCTCGCGCTCGTAGTTGTGCGCCACTGCGGTGAACTCGTTGACCGTCTCCGCGATCTCCTCGTAGCGGTCCTCGGGCGCGTGCATCGCGACGAGCGACGCCGCCCCGCCGATCTCCTCGGCGTTGACGAGCGCGCCGAACCGCGAGAGGATGCCCTCCGCGTCGAGTTCGCGAACGCGCTCGCACAGTTCGGCCCCGGTCACGTCGACGCCGTGTTCGCGAAGCGCCGCCGCGGCCGGCTCGAAGGGCCGTTCGGTCGCCGGGAATCCGCCCTGAAAGGCGTTGATGATCCCGCGGTCGAGCGCCGTCAGATCCGCGTCGACCTCTCTCATGCCACCAGATCGGGTCCGAGCGAGAATAAGCGATCCGACCCGCGGGCGAGGTCTGCGATCAGGGTCACCGTCCCGGTCCGCGCCACCGACGCCGCATTCAGCCGTCGAGGTCGCGCGCGATGTCCGCGAGCGACGACGGCGGCCCGCGGGTCGCCTCGTACACGGTCCGCTCGCCGGGGACTCGGAGCCCGTACAGCTCCCCCGGCACGACGACGTCGAGGACGACGCTGTCTCCCGGCTCTCGGCCGTTCGCGGCGAGCCACGCGACCAGGCGGTTCTCCCCCTCCCCCGCCTCCCGCGCGAGCCGTCTGTTGTCGAACGCGCCGCGGATCAGCCGCCCGGCGCTGTCGGCGGTCACCGGGGCGTGGTACTCCTCGCGGTCGATCGCGATCCGGATCACGTCGCCGGCGGCCATCGACAGCGACTCGCAGGTCCCCGACTCGACGCGGCCGGAGAGCTCGTCGTCTTCGGGGATCCGAACGCAGGGGCGGCGAGTGCCGCCGCTCCGGGCGAGCGAGACGCGAATCGAGGCGACGCCCTCGTCGTCGGAGGGAACGCGGGGCATCGGAAACGGGCCCTTACTCCTCGTCGGCGTCGTCGGCGTCGCCCTCGCCGAGCGCTGCGGCGACGTCGTCGCCCTCGACGACCGAGACGTTGACCTGCGCGACGTCGTCGTCGACCTCGCGGCCACGGACGGTGATGCGCTTGCGCTCGCCTTCGCGGGACGGCTTGAAGCCCACGCCGCCCTCTAAGAGGAGCTCCTTCAGGCGAGTGCCCGAGACGTCCTCGCGCATCGGTCGACCGGTCTCGTCGGAGCCGCCGGTGATCTCGATCGTGTGCTCGGAGAGTCCGACGGCGTCGCCGCCGATCTCGTCGCCGATCTCGCGACCGAGGAACCGGTTGGCGTCCTGTCCGTCGACCTCTCGCTGGAACGTCTCGCCGCTCTCGGGGTCGGCGATGACGACTTTGAATTCGGCCATGGGCGAACGGAGACCCCCGCGAATAAAAAGCACGTCGAAACCGGGATCCGGCCCCGATCGGTCCGCGGATCCGGTTCGGCGGCGGGATTTCCCCGTCGGTCCCGGCCCGCCGCCCGGGATCCCTCCGCTCACCGCCCGGCGCCGATCCGCTCGACCCGCCGCGACCCGTCGCCCCACGGACCCTCGACGAACGCGTCCTCCAGCGCCCGAGCGACGCGCGCCGGTTCGCTCGGGCCGCCGGCCGCCGCGACGCTACCGACCGTCTCGGGATCGAACGGCACGCCGATGGCGTCGTAGACGGCGTCGCTGACGCCGGCGATCGCCCGGGCGTCGGCCGGCGTGACGACGACGCACCCGGCGACCAGCGCCGCGTCGGCGCGGACGCGCTGGGCGATTCCCGACACCTTCCCGCCGCCGGCCACGCGAACCGAGTGGTCGCCCGGGCAGAACGACGCCGGCGGCTCGCCGGCGACGACGTCGGCGCCCAGCTCTCGGAGCGCCCCGACCACCACCTCGACCGTGCGGTCGTACCGCTCCGTGATCGAGCCGCGTGCCCCGCTTCCCGTCGAGTCGCCCTCGCCCAACGGGATCGCGTGGGCGAACGCCAGCGTGTCTCCGGCGTACGCAACGGCCCGACCGCCGACGTCGCGCTCCACCGGGCGGAATCCCCGTTCCGCGGCGATCCGTTCGGCCCTATCGAACGCCTCCGCGCGGGCGTCGCGGCGACCGAAGGCGATCTGTCGGGCCGGGGCCCACACGCGGAGCCCGGGCGTCCCGTCGCCCGCGTCGGTGAGCAACGCCGCGGTCCGCTCACGGTCCGCGTCGGGGTCGTCGACAGCTCCCCTGAGCACGCGCATACCGGTCTGCAGGGCGGCGGCGGACAAGCCGGTTTCGGCCGGTCGCGGCCGCCGTCCGCGAACGGCGGCTCGCCGAGGGCGGGGGTCCGGCGTATGACACAAACGTTTTGCCGGCCCTCTTATTGGGTCACGTATCGATGAGCGACCTCGGCGCGCTGCCGGTACGAGCCTATCTCGCGGCCTGCCTGCTCGCCGCGATCATCGGGCTCTGGCTCGGCGGAGTCGCGTGGCGAGAGCGCGACCAACCGGGCGGGACCGAGGTCGCCCTCTACCTGCTGTGTGGCGGCGGGATATCGCTTCTGTACGCGGTCAGGGTCGCGAGCGCGAGCGAGCTGGTAATGGTCGTGACGCTCAACCTCGCGACGCCGCTCGTCGCCGCGATCCCCGGGATCTGGACGGCGTTCACGCTCGCGTTCGCCGGCCACGACCAGTGGCGGACGGAACACCGCATCGTCGCGCTGGCGACGCCCCCCTTCGTCTGGGTGCTGCTCGCGTGGTCGAGCGCCACGCACGGGCTCTCCCGTCGCTCGCTCGCCGCGGTCGCGGAGGGGCCGTTCACGCTGCTCTCGTTCGAGCTCGGCCTCGCCGACGTCGGCTTCGTTCTGTACGCGTACGCGCTCTGCGTCATCGGCGTCCTCGTCGTCACGGACCTCTACCAGCGGACCGGGAACCGGTACCGGCTCCAGACGTTCGTGATCCTGCTCGGGACGCTGTTCCCGTTCCTCGCCGGGATCGCCACCGTCGTCGACTTAGGTAGCTACGCGAACCTCGCGTGGTTCCCGTCGTCGCTCGTCGTCCACGGCGTCTTCCTGTACGGAACGGTGTTCTGGCTCGGGACGCTCGACGCCGCGGTCGTCGCCCGCGACACCGCCGTCGAGGTGATGCAGGACCCGGTGATCGTGGCCGGGTCCGACGGTCGGATCCGCGACCTCAACCCGGCCGCCGAGGAGCTGCTCCCGCCGGACGCGGTCGGGTCGTCGCTCTCGGCGGTGTTCCCGCGGCTGGAGATCGGCGTCGAACACCCGATCGCCATCGACGGGCGGCAGTTCGACATCCAGGAGGACCCGATAACGGACCCCCGCGGGACGGACCGCGGTCACGTGTTCCTGCTCCGTGACGTGACGGAGCGGGAGCGTCGCCAGACCGAACTGGAGCACCGCGAGGCGGAGCTGGAACGGCAGAACGAGCGCCTGGAGGACTTCGCCGGCGTCGTCTCCCACGACCTCCGGAACCCGCTCGCCGCGGCGACCGCGGCGGTCGAGCTCGCGCGCCACGACGGCGGAGAGAACGACGACGCGCTCGACCGGGCGGCGAACGCCCACGAGCGCATGGACGACCTGATCGAGGGGCTCCTCTCGCTGGCGACCGCGGGGCGCTCCGTCGACTCCGCCGATCGGGTGTCCCTCGACGCGACCGTCCGGCGGGTCTGGTCGCGGCTCGAGACCGCGGACGCGACGCTCTCCGTCGAGGGGCCGGACCCGACCGTCCTCGCCGACGGCGATCGGCTCGAGCAGCTGCTCTCGAACCTGTTCCGCAACGCGATAGAACACGCCGGAGCGAACGTCTCGGTGCGGGTCGAGATCGAGCGGCGACCGGGCGGCGTCGCGCTCGCCGTCGCCGACGACGGCCCGGGAGTCCCCCCGGAACAGCGCTCCCAAGTGACCGAACGGGGCGTCTCGCTGGACGGCGGAACCGGGCTCGGACTCGCGATCGTCGTCGACATCGCGGAGGCGCACGGCTGGGAGCTCTCCGTCGAGGAGTCTGAATCCGGCGGCGCCCGCTTCGTGATCGCCAGGATCGAACCCGCTGACGGGTGAGACGACGGCGCGGACGGGCGGGTCGACTCCGCGGTGTCGACCTCCGGACCGGGCTACCGGCGTCGACGGCCACTTGTCGGTCGAGCCCCGCCCTCCGAACGACGATGTCCGTCACGCTGCCGCCAGACTCGCTCGACGGCTACCGTCGGTTCTCGCGGTTCAACTCGCCGTACCCGGCACACGACGACGGGAGCGCAGTCGATCTGTACCCCGAGGACGGTCGGGGAGCATCGCCCGTCTCGGGCGTCGTTCGCGAGACGCGTACCGTCGGCTGTCCGGACCGATCCTACGCCGCGAGCGAGGACCATCTGATCGTCGTCGACCTCGACGACGAGTGGTGTCGGCGGGCCGGCGCCGCGCCCGGGACCGCCGCTCGGATCCTCCACGTTGTCCCCGAAGTGTCCCCCAGCAACCACGTCGATGTCGGCGACGACCTCGGGCCGACGACGCGCTCCGGGTTCTTCGGGCAGTGGGTCGACGACCACGTCCACCTCGGGTTCCGAGCCCCCGGCGCGAGCGCGCTCAGGGCGAGCGGGTCGCTCCCGGTTGACGTCGACGTCGCGGTCGCCCCCATCCCGTGGGACGGGGAGGGCGTCGTGGTCGAACGCGGGCCGACGCACGTCATCCTCGACGCGCCGGTCCACCCCGATCCGGGCGAGTCGTTCGCGGCGCTTGCGAGCGACGAGCGGATCCCGCTGGACGGCGGACTGGCCCACTACGCCGGCGGCGGCGCGTTCGGCGCGGGCACGCCCGGCGGCGCGCTCGACGGTGGCACGCCCGGCGGCGACGCGGTCGAACACGGCGACCCGGCCGGACGCGGCGACGGGTTCGGCCGGTTCGAGGAGGGGGCGGCGGCGACGCTGTGGGGGACACGCGTCGGCGTCGCGGCGGGTCGCGGACTCGCGTGGGACCCCGTCGACGTGCTCGCGAACGGCGAGCGGGTCGTGGGGCTGTCGCTGTTCGCGGCGCGGGACGCGGGGTACGGCGCGAAGGTCGTCTGCCCGGACCGCGAGTTCGCGATCGGCGAGGCGGTGTCGCTCGACGTGGTCCCGAGCGACGACCCGATCCGGCTCGGAGTGGGGTGAGGTTCCGTCAGCGCGAGGGGAACGACGGCTGGCGAACGGCCGGCGCGTTCGGCGGTTCCCGCGGCGGTGCGCCGGACTCCCGTCTCGGCCGCCGCGGGCGAAGCGTCAGGTCACGGGGCGGGTGGCTCGGCATCGGACAAGAGCGGTCGGGCGGGCTCGGAGCGATCGGTCAGACCGCTGACCGGGCGGACCTCGAAACACCGGTCCCCGACCGCCGCCGGCGCGCCAACCCCGGACCAGTTGTTTCCCGTTTCGGGGGCTACAAGCGGGACCCTCGTGAGTTGGAGGTATGAACCGGACAGATGTCGCGGACTTTGACCCCTTGCCGGCCGAAGCCGTCGCGCTCGTTGAACGGCGAATCGAGGAGGAGCACGGCTACCTCTCGTGGCTGAACACGTCGGTGGACGTCGTCGAGCGGGGGCGGGTCGTCCTCTCGATACCGTACGACGACAAGCTGACGAACAGCGACGGCGGCACCATCCACGGCGGCGTGGCGGCGACGCTCGTCGACACCGCCGGGGGAATCGTCCAGCGCACCGCCTTCGAGGACCCGCTCTCGGGCGGCGTCGCGACGGTGAACCTCAACGCGAACTACCTCCGCCCGGCGACCGGAGACCTCCGCGCCGAGGCGACAATCGTCAGGTCCGGCGGGTCGATCGGGGTCAGCGACATGACCGTCACCAGCGCGACCAACGGCGAGACCGACGAGGTCGTCGTCGGTCAGGGGTCGTTCCGACTGTTCCGCGAGTAGCCGGCGAGACCGTCGATGAGGTCCGCCGGGTCGTCGAGCGCGCCCGCGAGTTCGGTTACCGCGTCGCGCTCGGCCCGGTCGGGCGCCGCGCGGACGACGACCGACTGCTCGCCGAGCGACACGAACTCGCAGTCGAGCCGCTTCGCCGTCTCGCGCAGTCCGACCCCGACGTCGGCGTCGCCGGCGATCACCTTCCGAACCGGGCTCTCGAACGCCCGCACGGTGAGCTCGTAGCCCGCGACGGCCTCGATCAGCTCGCTCCGCGAGGTCGACCGCTCGTCGGCGACCGGGTCCAGCGCGTCGTCGAAGCTCCGCCGGAGCCCGGAGTCGGTCGGGCGGTTGACGAACCGCAGGTCGCGGTCGACGACCGATTCGAGGCCAGTCACGTCGGCCGGGTTGCCCGCGGGGACGACGAGCCCCCACTCGCGGGTCCAGCCGCCGAGCTCGACCGACTCGACCTCGCGGTCGGTCGGTCCCGCGACGACCGCGACGTCCGGGACGCCGTCGCGAAGCCGCCGGAGTCCCTCGCGGGAGCCGACCGGGAGGTACCGCGGGTTCTCCAAGCGGTCCAGCAGGCGGTTGAGCGCCGGGTCGTCCTCGCCGACGCCGAGCAGGCTCGGTGGGCGCACGTCGGGCGAGAACAGCCGCACCGTGACGCGCTCGCCCCGGTCGAGGTACTCCGTGTCCGGGTCGACGGCGACGACGCCGTCCGCTTCGACGAGGCTCGTCGTCGCCCCGGAGCCCTTGTCGACCGGGTAGACGAGCGGGAGGTCGCCGTCGGCCAGGTCGAGGAGTCCGACGGGCATCAGCCGCATGCGTCCCTCCCCGTATCGCTCGCCGAGCCCCATCCGTCCCTCGACGGTCGCCGTCGCGGGCTCGGGCCGGCCGGCCGCCTCGCGGATCGCGGGCGCGACGAACGTCCGGAATATCGTGAGCGCGGAGACCGGGTACCCGGGGAGACCGATGTACGCCGAGGTCGCGGCCGACCCGCTCTCGTCGCCGCGGCGGTCGAGGCGGCCGACGAGCATCGGCTTGCCGGGCTTGACCGCGACGCCGTGGAGCAGCAGCTCGCCCCGCTCCTCGATCACCCGGTAGATGACGTCGACGGCGCTCGCCGAGGTCGACCCCGAGGAGAGCACGAGGTCGCACTCGTCGGCCGCGCGCCGGAGCAGCCGCTCCATCTCGTCGTAGTCGTCGCCCGCGTGCGGGTAGAGGACCGACTCGCCGCCCGCCTCCTCGACGCCCGCGGCGATCGTCGTCGAGTTCACGTCGTATATCTCGCCGCGCGAGGGGTCGAGCGACTCGCCCGGTCGGACCAGCTCGTCGCCGGTCGAGACGATCCCGACCCGCGGTTTCCCCTCGACGGGGACCTCGTCGACGCCGAGCGCGGAGAGGAGCCCGATCTCCCGGGGCGTGAGCCGCGTTCCCGGACCGAGCGCCCGGGCACCCGCGGCGATGTCCGCGCCGGCGCTCATCACGTGATCGCCGGGCGCGACCGCGGTCCGGAACGCGATGCGGTCGGGCCGGTCTCCGTCCCCCGCTTCCCCCTCGCCGTCCAGTTCGTCGGTCCGCTCGACCATCACCACGGCGTCTGCGCCCTCGGGCATCACGGCGCCCGTCGAGACCTCGGCGCAGGTGCCCGGCGCCACCGTCACCTCTGGCGCGGCGCCGGCGTGGACCGCCCCGACGAGGTCGAGCTCCGCGGGGTCGGCCTCGTCCGCGCCGAACGTGTCGCGGGCGCGGACCGCGTACCCGTCCATCGACGCCCGGTCGAAGCCGGGGACGTCGATCGCGGCGTCGACGCGCTCCGCGAGGACGCGCCCGCGGGCCTCCTCCAGCGGGACCGTCTCCGACTCCGGCGCGAGGTCGAGCGAACCGATCGCCTCGCGGGCCGCCTCGGGCGTCGCGAGGTCCCGGAACTCCTTGCGGTCGCTCACGGCGTCACCTCCCAGAGCTCGACGTCGACGACCTCGCCGGCGTCGAGGCCCTCCCGCGGCTCGGGGACCACGACCCAGCCGTCGGCGAGCGCGACGCTCGACAGGATGCCGGAACCGCTCGCGCGCGTCGGGGTCGCGGCGGGGAGGTTCGCCGCTCCCCCGTCGCCGTCGTTCGCCCCGTCTCCCCCCTCGTCGCCGTCCTGTTCGTCGCCCTCGCGCTCGGAGAGCGCCACCCGCGCGAACGTCCGCGTCCCGGGCTCGCTCGGCACCTTCCGGTCGAGGACCGCGCGCCGCGTCGGGAAGGGGTCGGCGGTCGTCCCGCCGACGCGCTTCTGGAGCGGCCGGAGGAACTGCGCGGCGTTGACGATGCAGGCGACCGGGTAGCCGGGCAGGGAGACGACCGGCGTGCCGTCGGCGACGCCGAGGCAGACCGGGTGGCCCGGCTTCAGGGCGACGCCGTGGACGAGCACCTCGCCGAGCCCGTCGACGACCTCGGGGATCAGGTCGCGCTCGCCGACCGACGACCCGCCGGTGGTGACGACCACGTCGGCGTCGAGGTCGGCCTCCACCGCGGCCGCGAGGGCCTCCTCGTCGTCGGTGACGACGTCGCGGTAGCGCGCCTCGCCGCCCCACCGCTCGACTAACCGCGAGACGGTCAGCCCGTTCGTCTCGATCACCTCGCCCGGGTCGGGGTCGGACTGGACCAGCTCCTCGCCGGTCGGGATCACGGCGACAGTCGGGGGGTCGTACACCGGGACCGCGTCGAGCCCCACCGACTTCAGGAGCCCGAGGTCGGAGGGGCGAAGGACGTGGCCCGCGTCGAAGAGGCGCTGGCCGTCGGCGACGTCCTCGCCGGCCTCGCCGACGTTCTCGCCGGTCGCGACGGCGTCGAACGCCTCGACCTCCTCGCCGACTTCCTCCACCTGTTCGATCATCACGACGGCGTCGGCGCCCTCGGGCACCGCGCTTCCGGTGTGGACCCGCGCGGCCTCGCCGGGCGCGACCGACTCGGCCTCCGTGCCCGCGGCGCGGAGCACCGCCGGCGAGCGGTCGGAGGCGCCGAACGTGTCCTCGGCGCGGACCGCGTACCCGTCCATCGCCGCCCGGTCGTAGCTCGGGACCGGCGCCGGCGCGTCGATCGGCTCGGCGACGACCCGCCCGTCGGCGTCGGCCGTCGGCAGCGACTCGGTCCGGCCGTGCGGCTCGGCGGCGTCCAGCAGCGTCGCCAGCGCGTCCGCGACGCGGGTCCGCCGCTTGAAGCCGGCCTCGCGTCTGTCGTGGCTCATGGGCGTTCGTTTCGGGCCCGCGTGCAAAAACCCCGCTCCCCTGGCGGTCGCCTCGCCGGGCTCCGACCGCGGGCTCACCGCCGTCGCGGTCGCCTCAGGTGATCCACGAGAGGACCCGTGCCGCGCGGTGGGTGCCCTGAATCGCCGCGACCCGGGCGGCCGAGAGCGTCTCGGCGGCCCCTCGCCGCGCCGCGGTCGCGCTCCGGACCGCGCTCGTTCGGGCGTAGTAGCCGGACTTGCGCCCCGCGGCGCCCACGTAGTGCTTCGCGGCCATCCGGATCGGGGCGCGGCGACCGTCGACCGTGGTCGTCCCCTCCCGGATCGCGTCGAGGACGTCGTCGGCGGTGACGTCGGCGACCGATTCGCGCCCGTCGACCGCCACGTCGGTGAACGCTCGGCCGACGTACTCCAGGTGGTGCGCGTCGCTGGCGGCCACGCCCGGGTAGTCGTACTTCGCGGCGAAGCGCCGCGCGCGGCGGTTCCGGTAGCCGGTGAACAGCCACGCGTTGAACGTCTCGACGGCGTCGACCTCGTCGATCCCGTCGCCGTCGGCGACGAGGACCTCCTCGTCTCTCGTCTCCGGGACGGGGATGTTCCGCTGTCGGACGCCGTGACGCGAGCGCTGGAAGGGGTGCGGGACGATCGCGACTCCGCCGCGCTCGTGGATCCACGCGATCGTCTCGTCGTAGGGGCGCCGGCGCGGCGGCATCCGCTCGACGCCGACCGCCAGCAGGTGGCCGTGCGCGGTCGACACCTCGACGCCCGGGATGCCGATCAGGCCGTACTCCGGGGCCAGTTCGGCCGCCCGCTTCGACTCGCCGATCACGTCGTGGTCGGTGATCACGACCGCGTCGAGACCGATCTCCGCGGCGTGCTCTAAGATGAGCTCGATCGGCTCGTGGCCGTCGTAGCTCTCGTCAGAGTGAACGTGGGGGTCGATGCTGACCGTGACGCTGGACACACCCGGAGTAGGCGACGGGAGATACTTAAATGCGCGAAGGACGTCCGACGCTCAGTTATCACGAAACCCTGCCGCGGCGCGCGCCTCCGAGCGGTCGCCCGCGGCGACCGCGAGGAGCGCGTGCGAGGGAGTCAGTCGCCGGAGCGAAGCGGAGGCGACTGACGAGGCTGGGGAGGCGTGAGGCTGCGGTCGCGGTACGGGCTTTGGAGCTGTTCGTCAGCGGTCCGAACTCAACTATTTATAAACAGGCGGCTGGCGCTCTGGAAGAGCTCTGGAAGGGCTCTCGAAGCGCTCTGCGAGCCGTCCTCGATCGGTTCTCACTGAGCGCACTCGACTCCGGAAGCGTATCCCGCGACGGACGCAAGTTATAAAACGTTCAGTCGAACAGCCCTCTGATTCTGTCGACGACCGACCCCTCCTCGTCGCTCGCCTCGGACTCCTGGCGCTGTTGCTCCCGGAGCTCGCGGAGCTTCGCGGCCTGGTCGTCGGTCCCCGAGCCGCTCGCGGTCTTCTTCTCGCCGCCCTGGAGCCCCTTCAGCTCCGAGACCGCGTCGTTGACGGTCCCGGACTTCGTCCGGGTCTCCGTGGCGGATCCGGCCAGCTTCTCGCGGTCGACGTCGACGTCGTCCACCGCGCTCGTGTCCAGTTCCAGCCGGCGGGTCTCGGTGCGCTCGACGCCGCCCCACGTCAGCTCCGCGTCCTCCAGCTCGCGCTCGATGTCGGCTCGGACCTCGGCGTCGGTGACCGCGTCGCCGTCGCCGCCAGCGCCCCCGGCGGTCCCGTCGTCGCCGACGGCGCCCGCGGCGGACCCGGCTCCGGCCGCCGCCCCGGCCGCACCGCCGGCGACGCCCGTCGCGCGCTCGACGCGGTGGGCGACCAGCGCGCCGCCGGTCGCGGCGATGACGGCGACGAGCCCGAGAGTGTACACCGCGACCACCTGCGCGCTGTAGTCGGTGTCGGGAACGTTCCAGTAGTACGGGTACGCCCAGGTGAACAGCCCGACGGCGACGAGGGTGATCGCGGTGCCGACGCCGGCGAGGTACACCATCCGCCGGTCGACGGGGAGCAGTACGACGACGCCGAGGAGGAGTGCGGGCAGCCCGACCGCGGCGGCGACGGCGGCGACCTCCCGGACCGCGTACGTCGACAGCGCCTCGGACGGGAGCGTCGCGCTGTAAAAGAAGATCGCGACGCCGACCAGTCCGAGCCCGATCCCGGCGAAGAAGAGCCCGAACCCCGCGTACACGTCGATCGCTCGGTCGGGGTCGCCGACGTAGCGCCGGTAGTACTCCAGCAGGCGGTTCTCCGCGTTCGATTCGCTCATACGGGAGGGTCGCCGCCGACTCTAATGATTGTTACCCCGCGAGCCCGCGGTCGCGCCGCGGGCGGCGCGAAGCCCGACCGCGTCACCCCCGGTCGCGTCGCTCCGCCCGCGTCACCCCGTGCGCTTTTGAGGGCACGGGTCCACCGTTCAGGCGATAGCCCGTGTCACTCGACTGCCCTCGCTGCGGAACGACGCTGTCGACGTTCGCGCTCGGCGGGGCGACGGCGGTCGCCTGCGACGACTGCGGCTACGCCGGCGTCGAGGCCGACCACTCGGGCGAGCCGCGACTCGCCGAGAGCTGGGAGGAGGCGTTCGCGCGCTTTCAGGAGCAACACGACTGACCATGCCGACCATCGAGATCACCGACGACGACCGCGACCGGATCGAGGCGCTCCGCGAGGAACTGACCGCGGCCCACGCCGGGCCGTACGCCTCGGTCGACACGGGGGGCACGCTCGCGTACCTCCTGGACTTGGCCGACGCCGTCGACGACCCCGAACGCGAGGCGGACCCGGCCGCGCTCGGCGGCGATCGAACGGACGACGCGGCGCGCGCGGCCCCGGGAGACGAGACGGCGTTCGACCGGGATCGCACGCGCGAGCGGCTCGAGTCGCGCCCGCGCCGGCACGGCGATCCGGACGCCGCCGAGGAGGCGGGCCTGTACGAGATCGCGGCCGCGTTCGACGTGACCGGCCGCAGCGACATGACGAAGGCGGAGCTGGTCGACGCGGTCCTCGACGCGGCCGAGTCGCTGTCGGCGGACCCGTTCTCGTGGGTCGACGTCGACCTCGGCGACGACGCGTCCGAACCGGCTCCCTCCGACGAGAGCGAGACGCCGGAGCCGGCGGACGACGGGGCGGAGACCGAGAGCGAGGGCGACGCCGGCGCCAGCCAGCTTAACGCGATGATGAGCCTCCTCGACACCCACGACGACAAGTGGCGGGAGGCGGACGGCGACGCGCGGTACGAGGTCGAACTGCCCGACGGCGACGTCGAGACGGCGCGCACCAAAGACGACGTGCGCGCGGTGCTGTTCAGGAACTACTGACGCGAACCGATGGGACTGCTGTCCAGACTGCGCGCGTGGATCGGCACGGTCTTCGGCGGCGACGAGCGCGGCGAGTCGCCGGCCGAGGGAACCGCTGACGACGAGAGCGGTGCGGATGAGAGCGACGCCGACGGGAGCGACGCGGGCGACGAGCCGACCGGTCTCGACCCGAGCGCCGCGACCGAGACCAGAACCGCGGCGACCGACGACGCCGTCGACGCGCTCCGGGACGTCAGGCGATCGCACGACGGCGCCCCGGCCGGCGGTGAGACGGAGGTCGACGCTGACGAGGTCGACGCTGACGGGGTCGACGCCGACGGGGCCGGCGGCGACGACCGAGACGCGCCCTGATCGCTCCGTCGCCGTCCGCCGCACGAAACGTTAGGTGCCCCGGCCCGAACGCCCCCGTATGACCGACCCCAACGACGGCGACCGCGAGGCCGAGAGCGACGCCGACGGCGAGGGTGCGGCCGCCCGCGACCGCGCGTTCGTCGACCGGACGATCGAACTCGCCGAGGAGGCGGTGGAGCGCGGGAACACCCCGTTCGGGGCGCTCCTCGTCGTCGACGGCGAGGTCGTCGCCGAGGCGCGCAACGAGACGCGGACCGAGGACGACCTGGCCGCGCACCCGGAGCTGACGCTCGCGCGGCGCGCCGCCCGCGAGTTGGACCCCGACGAGCGGGCGCGCTGCACGATGTACGCCAGCACGGAGCCCTGTCCGATGTGCGCGACCGGGGTCCACTACGCCGGGCTCGACCGGGTCGTCTTCGGCGTCTCGGGCGAGACGCTCGACGGGCTCACCGGCGGCGTCGTCACCGTCCCCTGCGAGGAGGTGATCCGCCGCGCCGGCGGCGAGACGACCGTTGAGGGGCCGATCGCGACCGAGGCCGCGATGGCGCTCCACGAGTCGTTCTACGGGGCCGGACCCGCGGGGGAGTCGTAGCGTGCGGGGTCGACACCCGCCGGCGCGATGACCGGCGACCCCGAGACCGTCGTGGTCGGCGCCGCGGCGATAGACGAGTGGTACGCCGTCAGCAACATCCCCGAGCCGGACGGCGGCGCGTTCGCGGGCGAGGTGACGAGCGCGTTCGGCGGCGTGGGCGCGAACGTCGCCGTCGCGCTCGACCGCCTCGGCCGCGACGTCGGCCTCGTCAGCCGCGTCGGCGACGACGAGTACGGCCGCCGGGCGCGCGAGTACCTCGCCGAGACCGGCGTGGACGCCTCGCGCGTGCGGGTCGGCGACGACCCGTCGACCCGGTCGCTCATCCTCAGCGCGCCCGACGGGGAGCGCGCGATCGTCACGACTGGCGAGAGCTTCCGCGAGCTCCGGCTCTCGACCGCCGACCGCGAGGCGATCGCCGCGGCCGACGTCGCCTTCCTCACCGGCTACACGCCCGACGCGGTCTCGCGGGACGTCCTCGGCCTCGTCGAGTCGGCCCGCGACCCGCCCGCGCTCGTCTTCGACCTCTCCGGCCCCGTCGAGGAGCTCGTCGGCCGCGGCACCGAGCCCGAGACGATTCACCGACTCCTCCACGCCGCCGACCTGTTCGTCGCCGGCGACGTCGCCGCCGCGGCCTACTTCGGAGACGAGGCGGCCGCGGTCGAACGGGGCGCGGCCGCGCAGCGGGCGCGAGTCGACGCGGGCGGCGCGGTTCCCGGCGGCGCCGAGGCGGACTGGCCGCGCGCCGTCCTCACGCACGGCGCCGACGGGATGACCGTGATCGCCGACGGAGCGGTCCGGCGGTTCGAGGCGTTCGACGTGGACGTGGCCGACGCGACGGGGGCCGGCGACGCGTTCGTCGCCGGGCTGATCGATCAGTGGGTCGCCGGCGGGCGCGACGGGGCCGGCGGGCGCGACGGGGCCGGCGCCGACGCCGCGGGCTCCGAGAGCGTCGCGGACGGCGTCCGGTTCGCGGCCGCGGTCGCCGCGATCAACTGCACGGAGCGGTTCGCGCAGGGCGGGCTCCCGACCCGCGAAGCGGTCGCGCGGTTCCTCGCCGAACGGGACTGACCCGGACCGAGGGCGACCTCAGCGCGCCTCGTCGGCCCGCGAGACGAGCTCGGCGACCCGGTCCGCGTCGACGGGCGCGGTGGTCTCGCCGCCCTCCTTGAGCGCCGTGCCGACGATGACGCCGTCGGCGACCGACAGCGTCCCGGCGACCGTCTCCGCGCTCACCCCGCTCCCGACGAGGACCGGCGTGTCGAGCCCGTGCGCGTCGCGCTCGGCGACGACCGCCTCCAGCGCCTCCGGGTCCGCCGCCTCGCCGGTTCCCCGTCCGGAGGCGATCACGGCGTCGGCGAGCCCGCGCTCGGCGGTGTCGGCGAACGACTCCGCGGTGTACCCCTCGGCCGACAGCGGGGCGGAGTGTTTCACGTCGGTGTCGGCGAACACCCCGACGTCGACGCCGAGCGCGTCCCGGAGCCGGAGCGTCTCGTGGGCCCGCCCCTGCACGACCCCCTGGTCCGTGACCCGCGCGCCGGTGTGGACGTTCACCCGAACGTAGTCGGCGCCGACCGCGGCCGCGACGGAGAGCGCGGCCTCGGCGTCGTTCCGGAGGACGTTGATACCGAGCGGGAGGTCCGTCTCGTCGGCGACAGCGGTCGCGGCGCGGGTGACGGCCGCGACGACGTGTTTCGGGGCGTCGTCCGGGTAGAAGGGGGCGTCGCCGAAGTTCTCGATCATGATCCCGTCGACGCCGCCGCCGTCGAGGGCGCGGGCGTCGGCCGCGGCGCGGTCGAGCGCGTCCCGCATCGCGCGGGCGCCGTCCGCCGGCGCCTTCGGCGCGCCCGGGAGTGGCGGGAGGTGTACCATGCCGATCACCGGCGCGTCCGTGCCGAAGGTGGCCTCGAACTCCATGTCACCCCCAGCGACGCCCGCTCCCCTCATAAGCCTCCCCACACGGTTTAGTCGGTCCGGGTCGAACTCGGGACGAACGGTCATGAGCCTTGACGTCGACGCCGACCCCGTGACCCGGAGCGGCGAGCTGACGCTCGTCCTCTCGCTCGGCGCTGCGCGGCGGCTCGCTGACCCCGAGGCGGCGTTCGCCGAGG
Source organism: Halorubrum sp. Ib24 (assembly GCF_002252745.1). NCBI lineage: Archaea > Methanobacteriati > Methanobacteriota > Halobacteria > Halobacteriales > Haloferacaceae > Halorubrum > Halorubrum sp. Ib24. The sequence goes on from NZ_NHOX01000014.1 coordinate 31,140, forward strand.
CCCGCCGGTGGAGCCGGTACGTCGGGATCGTCGCGAACGACGCCGAAGCTGTCGAGCGGTTCGTCCGCGAGCACGGCGTCGAGAACGACTACGCGCTCCGCAACTGGGACAAGTGGGGGACGCTCGGCGACGTCTACGACGAGGCCGACACGCCGCGGCACGTCTTCGTCGGGACCTCTCCGTCCGACCGCCGCGTCGCGACCCACGTCGGCTTCGAGTACCGCCCGATCGGCGAGGCGGCCGAGAAGGCCGACTGGGAGCTCTCCGACCCTCGCTCCGCCGACGACTCGGGGTTCATCGACCGAATCCGCCGCGCGGTGAGCGACCGGCTTTGATGAGCGACCGGCTTTGATGAGCGACCGGCTTTGATGAGCGGTCGCTCCGTCGCCGACGGAACTGGATTCTAAACAACTGATCGAGGATTAAAACCAAGGTTTCCGGTCAGTCGTCGTCGCCGCCGACGATCCCCTCCGCGACGGCCATGTCGTCGACGGTCGGGTCGTCCTCGGAGCGCCGGAGCGCGAAGCGCTTCCGAGCCACGTCGGCGGCGTAGACGGCGGTACCGGCGATAAGCAGCGTGTCGCCGGGGAGCCGCGCCCAGAACAGCGACTGGACGAGCGGCCGCTCGTAGAACGCGAGGCTCCGGGCCGCCGCGTAGCTCTCGGTGAACGCGACGTCGAGCTGGAGGAACCCGACCGGGAGCACGGAGACGAACACCATCAGCGCGAGCCCGACGTTCCAGAGCCAGAACGACGCGCGGAGCCACGAGCCGTCCCAGCGCTCGGGGTCGATCGACAGCTGGAGCACGTACGCGACCATCCCGAGCGCGAGGAACCCGAACGCGCCGAACATCGCGGCGTGGGCGTGGCCGACGGTGAGGTAGGTGCCGTGCTCGTAGTAGTTGACCAGCGGGAGGTTGATGAAGAAGCCGAGCACGCCTGCGCCGACGAAGTTCCACACCTCGCTGGCGACGATGAACATGAACGGGAGCGTGTAGGTGAACCCGCCCGAGGCGGTCATCGCCCGGTACTGACCGATCGCCTCGTAGAGGATGAAGATCAGCGGGAGCAGCTCCAGCGTCGAGAAGACGCTCCCGATCGGCGCCCAGTAGTCGGGCATGCCGACCCACCAGTAGTGGTGGGAGACCCCGATGACGCCGGTGCCCATTACCAGCAGCGCCTGCAGCATGACCGACTTCTCGGCGCTGCGTCGGGTGAGGAGGTTCATCGAGACGAGCGTGAGCCCGATGATGGTGACGATGAAGAACTCGAAGGCGCCCTCGACCCACATGTGGCGGCGGCCCGAATGGTGCCGAACATGTTCGTAACGGGGCTTACGCCCCGAGACGCCTTACAGAACGGTATGACCTCGAGTCAGCAGGCGGCAGAGCCCGCCGTCGAGAGCGCGCCGGACGCCGCGGCCGGAGGGGAAACGGAAGCCGAGACGACGGTCACGGTGCGCTGTACCGGGCACGTCCGCACGGAGCTCGGCGAGTACGAGTTCGAGTACACGTTCGAGGGCGACACCCTCCGCGCGTTCCTCGACGAGCTGTTCGAGGAGTACCCCGAGCTACAGGACATGCTCATCGCCGAGACCGAGGCGGACGCGACCCACAGCGGGTGGGCGCCGGCGCCCGAGGAGCTTCCCGGCACGTGGACGAAGAACCCGGTCGGTGAGCAGACCACCGCCTACGCCCGGATCCTCGTGAACGGCCACTTCAACGAGAACGAGAACGGCTTCGACACGACGTTAGAAGCGGGCGACCGCGTCGCCCTCGTCTACCCGTTCATGTTCTGTTGTTAGTCGAATTGCGTCGGTACGGCTCCCCGGAAACCGCTTCTCTGGACGTACTCACGACCGAGTCACTCCGTTCACTGACGAGTGAGGAGGGGCCGGTATTCTGGACCGGCCTGGTAGTCTGGAGCGACAGATAGACCAAGAGGAGCCTGGCGCTCGGGTGGCGGCCGGTAGTCGCCGCCGTTCGAAGCTACTTCGCGAACGCGGCCGGTTCCTCGTTCGGGACGAGTCGGAGCCACCGGTTCTCGACGACCTCGACCGTGTATCCCTGATACTGGAACGCGAGTCGATACGGCGTCGAGGATTCGCTCGCGTGGCCGACGAACGAGTCCAACGCCTCCGGATCGACGCTATCCCACAGCGGTTCGAGGTCGCCCGGGTCTCGGTCGGTCAAGTCTGCAATACTTTCGACTACTGTATAGCTCGTAGACTGATCGGCGGCCTCGTTCAGATCGACTTTGTACACAGGGACGTCTCCGTCCCGGTTTGTTTCAATATCCATTGTGGCTGTATTACAAGACTCGGGTTACGATTCTAACACAGACTGTCAGGGACCGAGGCATAAGTCGTTTGCACCGGATATATTTGGCCAGAATACTGACATAATCTGTCGGTGAGCGCCGCGATATGCTGGGGAAGGGATTCGAACCACGGTCACGTCGCTCGCTACGCTCGCGTCGCTCCCTGATTCGAACCCCTTCTCGGCCCAGTGCTGTCGCTCGCGGAGTGCTCGCGACAGCATGCGGGGGAAGGGATTCGAACCCTCGAACCTCTACAGGAGCGGATCTTAAGTCCGCCGCTTTTGGCCAGGCTCAGCCACCCCCGCGCGGATTTCGGTTCCGGCGGCGGGGTGAAACCCCTTTCGGATAGGCGGCGCCGTCCGGAGGCCGGTCCGTCGGTGGCGGTCCCCGTTACCAGTCGACCGAGAGCGTCCCGTCGCCGTGCGGGTTCGGCGCTATCTCCTCGTCGGTCCGCCGGTCGACGACGTGGATGACGCCCCGTTCCTTCTTCGCGGGACAGACCTCCGCCGCCCTTACGTTCTCCTCCAGTTCGTCCTCGCCGATGTAGTACGACCGCGGCTGCGCCATCCCGCTCTGGATGTCCATCACCCAGTTGTCGGCGACCTCGGCGCACTTCCCCGCTCCGAAGCACTTGTTCGCCTCGAACACGATCTTGTACGGCTTCTCCTCGACCGGCGGCCCCTCGCCGCCGATGTCGCCCGCGCGCACCGCCTCGTCGCCGTCGGCGTCCGCGTCCTCGCTCATACCTGCCCATCGGCGACCGCTGGACTTTCGTCTGTCGGTCGTTCCCCGCGAGTGCAGCCCGTTCCGGAGGCCGGGGGCGCGCCGCGGCTCGGCCCCTCGCTCACGCGTCGACGTGCTCCGCGAGCAGCCGCTCCGCGTGTTCGGCCGAGTCCGCGAGCTCCCACCGCACCTTGGCCGCGTCCCCGTACGCCAGCGCCTCCTTCAGCTCGTCGCGGAGCACGCCGGCGCCGAACCCGACCGTGTCGCCGTCGGCGTCTCCGAGTTCGTACAGCGCGTACCGAGTCGGGGCGCTTCCGACCGTCGAGCGGTCGAGGTCGCGCCAGGGCTTCGCGAGGCTCACCGGTGCGCGTCGAGCCCGTCCTCGGGGCCCTCGACGATCTCGAAGCTCCCCTCTGTCCAGCCGTCCTCGACGAAGACGAACACGCGGCCGCCGGCGATCTCGGGGTCCGCGATCACCTCGTTTCGCTGGTCGGTCCGGCCGACGATCACGCCGGGGAACACCTCTTCCCGCTCGCCCTCCTCGACCATGACGCGACCGACGCCGGAGTCCTCCAGGATCTCGTCGTCGGTGTTGTAGTCGTTGACGTAGGTCATCACGCCCTCGGTCTCGGTCGGGTCGGTGACGAGCACGTGGGTCTCCTTGCCGGGACCGGCAGTCACCGAACCCTCCACCGCGTCCGGAGCGCCGCGGTAGAGGGTCGTCCGCCCGTCGAGGTACTCGACGACGACTCCCTCCTCGCGGAGGTCGATCCCGATCGACGTCGGCGGGACGTCGCTGCGTGAAGGCGCTGACATACGCGCCGCTCGGGTCGCCCGCCTCAAAAGGGGCGCGCTCGGCGGCGGCCGGACGGTCCACGGCGACGTGCGGCGCGCACTCAGTTTCGAGAATCGGGCATCCCACATTTAAGTCCCCACCGACGGGAGAGTACCGTATGCAACGGACGCGACGGGGCCTGCTCGGCGCCGGCGTCGGGATCGCCGCCGGGGCCGCGGGGTGTCTCGGCGTTCGCGGCGTCGAGTACCCCGACGCGGCCCCGGACGCGACCGACGGCGACGACGGCGAACCTGATCCTCCCGGCGACGAGCAACTCGACGACCCCGATCCGGTCCTGAACGAGTCGCTCGCGGCGGCGACGCGGAACGTGGTCGACGACGCGGTCTGGTTCGCGACCGAGTACGCCGACGCGGTCGCGACGTACAGGGACGCGATCGCCGGCGTCGTCGCCGAGGTGGACGCCCTCCGCGCGGCGGCCGACGAGAGCGACGCGGTGACCGTCGAAATGGTTGACCGCTTGGACGCCGCCGCACGCGCCGCCGCCGATCGCGCGGCCGAGGCCCTGGAGCCGCACTTCCACCCGGAGGCCCGGATCCGCGGGCGAGCGCGGCGCCACGTCGAGGAGCTCCGAACGGTCCCGCCCCGGAACGACGTCGACCGGTTCTTAGAGGAGCTCGACCGCATGCGCCGAGGGTTCGCGAGCATCGGCACCGCGATCTACGTCGCGGAGGCGTTCTCCCGGGACCCGATCCACAACCGGCTGCTCGACCGACTGCTGTACCCCCTCCCCGAGGGCGACGAGCGGCGGCGGGAGGTCCGGGGGACCGCGTTCGTCGAGGTCGCGCTCGCGAGCCGCGGATTCGCGGCGTTCGCGCACGAGCCGTACGACGACGACCGGTACGACCGCTCCCGCATCCCGCGGATCTACGGCGGGGCGTTCGGGGCGGACCGGCGCGAGGAGCTCCGCGCCCGGCTGGGACCGATACCGCGGAGCGAAGACCGGACCGATGAGCTGTTCGTCGCGTTCGCGGACCGCCCGTCCGCCGGCAACCGTCCGAGCGAGACGTTCGAGGGGTGGGCCTCCGAGCTGGACGGAACGCCCCTGTACGTCCAGCGCTACCCGGACGCCGACACCGAGAGCGAGCGGCTGGTGGCGGTTCTCGCCGACGCGTCGACCGGAGGGCGGCACCGGATCGATCCCGGGCCACGGCCGCCGGGCTCGGACTTCTCCGGGGAATTGCTCGGCGGACGGCGACGGCGATCGGCCGGGACGGCGACGAGACCGGGGCGCGACGACGACACGCTCGTGGCACGGACTCTACCACGGACGAGGCCGGGAGGGCTGGAGGCGCTACGGCTTCGACGAGCACGCGAGGTCCAGTACGGCACGTCGGTGGCGGGCCGCTAGTTCCTGCTCGCCGGCCGGGTTCCCGGCGACGCGTGGGAGGAGCGCCCGGTGGCTGGGCGGCTTGTCGACGGCTGGGGGGGGCCGGTCTGATGAACGGCGAACGGGAGTCGGCTCACGGCGGCGGTGTTCTCAGTGGCCGGCGTCGGCGTCGGTCTCGTCGCCGCGGTCGGGACGGGTTGGGCGGAGGCCGCGCTCGCGACGGCCGCGACCGGCGAGACCGCGCGGTTCGGACCGGTGTTCGTCGCGCAGTCGTACCTCGCCGTCACCGCCGCCGCCCTGGTCGGCGCGCTGATATACGGGCTCCTCGTCGTCGTCCTCGTCGTCGCATCGCAGGGCGAGGCCGCCACGCAGGCGCACGGGATCGCCGACGCGCTCGGACCGGTGCTCACGACCGCGGTCGTCGCCGCCGTCGTCGGCGCGGCGTCCGGCGCGCTCGGGTCGGTGACGGGGTGACCGATGCGGGACCGAGACCCACCGCACCCTCGGGCGGCGGCGAGGAGGGAGCCGTGAGGCGATCGCTCTCTCGGCGGCGGTTGCTCGCCGCTTCCGTCCCCCGACTCCACGAGACAGCCGGCGCGGACGGGGGTGAGTCCGAGAGCGACGCCGAGACGGGAACGGACGAGGGGACCGACAGTGACGGCTCGACCGCCGACCGGTCCGAACCCGACCGAGAGGGCACCGACCAGGTCGACGACGATTCAGTCCCCGACGCCGTCGGTCCGGACGGCTCGGGGCTGGTCGTCGCGAACGCCGAGGTGCTCGACGTGGCCGACGAGGGGTACGAGACGACCGTCGACGCTCGGCTCACCGTCGAGAACCGGGGGCGGTCCACGTACGGTACGGTCGAGTTCCGCGCCGATGCGTACGCGACGCGCCCGAATTCGGCCGAGCGCGACTCGGCCGGCTTCGCGTACGACACGGAGCGGTTCCCGTCCGGAAACCGGTTCGGCGACGGGGTCCGCCGATTCGACGTCTCGATCACGTTCCGGAGTCGGGAGACGAACGTCCCGGCCGACGTGGACTGGTACGAGGTCGACGCCGCGGTGCGGCGCGCGGAGCCGGTCTGAGCCGAGCCGCCCCGGCCCCCCGTGCCGCGCCGTCGTCCCCGCGTGCTACGCCGCCGGCCGCGCCGCCGAGAGTCTCGCCGTGATCGCTACCTCTTTGTCCGCGCTCGCGAGCCGTAAGTGCATGGAGGGACGGGCCGCGGCGCTCGGCGCCGGCACCGTGTTGAACGCGCTCGCGACGGGCACCGGCGCGGCCTTCGGCATCGACGTCGAGACCCGGGCCAGCGTCGCGCTCGACCCGGCCGCCGAGGGCGTCGACGGGACCATCGCCGAGGACCCCGACGCGGACTCCGCCCTGATCGAGCGCTGCGTCGCGCTCGCGACCGAGCGGTGGGGCGACGGCGAGGGCGGCACCGTTCGGACCGACAGCGACGTGCCCCTCGCGGCCGGGCTCAAGAGCTCCAGCGCGGCCGCGAACGCGACCGTGCTCGCGACCTGCGACGCGCTGGGCCTGCGCGTGGGGGACGGCGGCGACGGCGCCGGCGGCGACGCGGACCCGGACGCCGACGTCACCCGGCTGGAGGCCTGCCGGCTGGGCGTGCGCGCGGCCCGCGAGGCCGGCGTGACGGTCACCGGCGCGTTCGACGACGCGACCGCCTCGATGCTCGGCGGCGTGACCGTCACCGACAACGCGGGCGACGAGCTCCGGTCGCGCGAGGCCGTCGACTGGGACGTCCTCGTGTGGACCCCGCCGGAGCGCGCCTACAGCGCGGACGCGGACGTGGCCCGCTGCGAGGCGGTGGCGCCGATGGCGGACCTCGTGGCCGACCTCGCGCTGGACGGCCGGTACGCCGAGGCGATGACCGTCAACGGCCTCGCCTTTTCGGCCGCGCTCGGGTTCGACGCCGATCCCGCGGTCGAGGCGATGCCGCGCGCGACCGGGGTGTCGCTGTCGGGCACCGGGCCGAGCGTCGTCGCCGTCGCGGACCCGACCGACCCGGCGACCGACCTCGACGCGCTCGCAGACGCGTGGGGCGAGCGCCCCGGAACGCTGCGGCGGACGACCACGAGTAACGACGGCGCGGCCGTCGAGTGAGCACACCATCGACCGATCCCACTACCAATGAGTGACACACCGAACTCTGAGGACCGAAGCCTCGACGAACTGCGACACGAGATCGAAGACATCGACCGAGAGATCGTCGAACTGATCGCCCGCCGGACGTACGTCGCGGACACCGTGGCGGCCGTGAAGGAGGAGCGCGACCTCCCGACGACCGACGAGGGCCAAGAGGAGCGCGTCATGGAGCGCGCAGGCGAGAACGCCGAGCGGTTCGACGTCGACGCCAACCTCGTGAAAGCGATCTTCCGGCTGCTGATCGAGCTGAACAAAGTTGAGCAGCGCGAGTCTCGGTAGCTACAAACAGGTTTCTTAGGCCGTTTGTTGCCGGTTTGGCTGCCGAATCACCTTCCGATAGCTGCTCTTTCGATTCAGACTCGATGAAAAACACCATGTCCGCGGTGGCTCCGAAGGATGTGGTAGTGACAAGAGGGCAAGCGTTTTGCCTCTGTGCTCACAATGTACACATATGAGTTCCGAGTCCGAAAAGAAGCGCGTCCAGTTCCGTGCACCGAGGGGACTAGTAAACCGGGCCGACGCGCTCGCTGCGGTGTTCGAGACGGATCGGACGGACATCCTCATCTCCGCGCTTCGGGACTACCTGCGGGACGCCGCGCACTCCGACGAGGTGAAACAGGAGATCGCGGAGGCCTTCTACGACGACGATATCACGTTCGAGGAACTGAAAGACCTCGTCGGGCACGAGGAGGCCGCCAACTTCCACCTGTTGAAAGAGCAACTGACCGACGAATTCGTGGACGAGGTCGCGGAGGAGCTGGCCGACTCGTAGATGGTTCTGATAGTCGCCGACACGTCGGCTCTCGTAAGCCTCGGGACGGTGGCTGGCAGCTCACCGAATCCACTCGACCTCCTCCTCGATTCGCACACCGTGGTCGTCCCAGAGCAGGTCATCGACGAACTCACCGAAACTGCGTCCTACGACGACGCATCCGGTGAGGCGGCACAGGCGGTTCTCGACCGTCGCTCTGCGTTCGAGACTCGTTCCGTCGAACTAGACGAGACGTTCCCCCTGGACGATGGCGAGAACGCGGCGGTTACGCTGGCGAACGATATCGACGCCGTACAACTGATCTGCGACGAATTCAATCGGCTTGCGCTCGTCCACGCCTCGCTGGCCGAGACCGCCTCGTCACGACGCCCATCCTCCTCACCGCGCTGGTTCGCAACGACGCAATCTCGCCGGACGCTGCCGACGAGTTCTTGGCCGAGATGAGTGACGCTCGCAGTTGGTCGTCGAACTCCTACGTCGAGCGGGCGCGGTCTACGCTTCGACAGCAACGCAATAACGAGCAACCCGATCCGAAGTGATCGACTCGTTAGACACGCGCTAGCCGATCGGAACGACTCTCCGTAGAGCAAGGGCATCTCACATAAATACGCCACCGATACACGCTCTTTGCGTCCTGAATTTTGTCGTATTGGACGTGTCGCTGGACACTATTTCAGAGATTCCATCATGGATTTCAGCTACCTGAACAAAACCGAGCAGCGGGAGCTTCGGTAGCTACACTTCTGATTAGAACGGATAGCGTTCGAAAACGGCCGGCTTCGGCCCGCTATTTGTCGTCGTCTTTCGGCGGTCGGCTCGATAACCGATCGAACCGGTCTTGCGCGGCCTCGGAACGGGACGACGTGCGGTCCGGGTCGTAGGTCGCGGTCGCGATCGATCCGTCCTCGACCTCCACGTCTAGGATCGCGTCCGCGTGTCGCCCGTCGTCCGGTAATCGGTCGACGCCGAGGACGACGTTACCGACCTCGTCGCCGTCGCGCTCGAAGAAGAGCGTCGCGAACCCGTCTTCGACCGCGTCAACGACCGCCGCGTACGTTCCGTCCGCGAGATCGATCTCGGTCATTCGTACGACTCCGCTAGCACGCGGTCCCCGGTAGCGTTTTCGACGATCACGGTGTCGCCGCCGTTGTTCCAGACCGGCGATCCGGCGCCCCAGTAGAGGTCGGTTTCGGTGTCGGTCCCGCTCCCCGTCCTGAGCGTCAGCGTCTCTCCGGGGGCGAGCGTCACCCCGTCCGGCATCTCGTACCGCTTCCCGGCCTCGTCTTCGACGGTCCACCCCGACAGGTCGAGCGTCTCGTCGCCCGCGTTCTCGAAGACGACGTACTCGTCGTTGAGGTTCTCGCGGTCGTCGCCCGCGGCGTCGGCGTTGATCGCCGCGACCGCGAGCGTGCGGTTCGAATCGGCGGCCGTCTCGTCGTCGCTCCCGCCGGAGCCGTCCGCGTCGTCACCGCCGTCGGTGACGGCGACCGCCCCGCCGCCGCCTATTCGGGCCCGTTCCACCACGTCACCGCCCGCTCCGGGACCGACCGGGTCGCCGTCGCGGAGCGACAGCGGTTCGGTCGGCGCGTCCCGCTGCGTCCGCACCGAGACGTTCGCGCCGTCGCTGACGAAGACGACGTCGCCGTGCGTCGCGGTCCAGTAGGTCGGTACCGAGCGGTCGGCGAAGCGCCGGAGGACCTCCTCGTGCGGATGCCCGTACTGCGAGTCGTAGGCGCTCGACACGACCGCGACCCGCGGGTCGACGGCGTCGACGAACGCCTCGCTCGAGGAGCTGCTCGACCCGTGGTGGCCCGCCTTCAACACCGTCGACCGGAGCTCATCGCCGTACGTCTCGACGAGGTACGCCTCCTGGTCGTCCTCGGCGTCGCCGGACAGCACGAAGCTCGTCTCGCCGTGCGCGATCTTGAGCACGACGCTGTTCTCGTTGCGGGCCTCGTTCTCGAGGTACGGCTCCGGGGGACCGAGCACGTCGACGTCGACCTCGCCGAAGGCGATCGAGTCGCCCTCGCGGGTCTCGTACAGCGTCACGTCGTGCGCCTCGATCGCGTCGAGGTACTCGCCGTACGTTCGTGTGCTTGCCGCGATCCCCGGATCGTAGACCGCGCCGATCCCGTCGGCCTCCGTCTCGTAGTAGTCGATGATCGCGGCGTTCCCGCCGATGTGGTCCGCGTCGTTGTGCGTGGTCACGAGGTGATCGATCCGCGTGATATCGTGCCGCCGGAGGTACTCCAGCACGTGTTCCCCGTCGTCGTTGTAGTGGCCCGTGTCGACGAGCATCGTCTCGCCGTCCGGTCCGACGACGAGCGTGCTCACGGACTGGCCGACGTTGACGAAGTGGACCTCCAAGGAGCCGTTGGCCGCGGCGACGTCCGCCCCGCCGTCGGTCGCCGCCCCGGTATCGGGCGTCGACCCGGTGTCGGGCGCCGGGTCACCGAGCGACGCGCCCGCGCACCCCGCGAGAGCGACGAGGCAGACGACGAGAAGCACGCGGGACAGCCCCCGAGAAGATGTCATTGTTCCTCATGAGAGACGTTTACCTGTAAAGTTGATCTAACGTGAAATATATCCGTTACTTGGAGCCGCGGTGGTGAGAGAGCCGTTCCGTTCCGTCGTTTCGCGCGTTCCGTTGTACCCTCTCGTGCGTTCCGTTGTACCCTCTCGCGCGTTCCGTTGTACCCTCTCGCGCGTTCCGTTCCGCCGTCCCGTTCAAACGGAACCTCCCCGCCGGGATTTTTGACGGCGCGCCCCCGAGTCGAGACCGACATGTCACGAGAAGTGATCTCACACACCGACGGCCACGTGTATGAGTTCGCGCGGACGATGGAGCCGGTCACGAGGCGCCGACGGGGAGTCCGCTCACGACGAGACCATCGACACCTGAACGGCGAGATCCAGAGCGACGACGACCTGCTGGACGCGATCCCCGAGGAGGTGAACGCGGCGACCGGTTCCGATCGGCCGTCGAGGGGCGGCCCGGCGACGTTTGCTCGCGTCAAGATCGGAGGACGTGCGCGTCGCAGAGACCGCGGGCGGTCCTCACGGCGCCCGGGTTCGGCCTCCTTGCAGGACGACCCGGGGATAGAGCATCCGGGCGGGACGGCGGATCACCTAAACGTGGCGGCGAGGGCACCGGAGCGAGCGGCGCTGGCAGCGGGAGCGACGGCGCTGGCGGCGGGAGGGCGCTGGCGACGGGAGCGACGGGGCCGCCGGCGGGAGACCCGGATCGAGTTCGAGGATCGACGTCGATGATCCGGTGATCGGCCACGATCGGGGTCGCCTACGCCGACGAGGCGATCTCGACTGCTGACGCCGACGACCACGGCGGGACCTCGACACGACCGACATGACCGGCCGGGACGACAGCGTTACTTTCCCGGTCTTCCAGGCGGGCGCGATGGCTCGCGATGGGCGATCCAGGCCGCGATGGCCGACGGCGAGATGTGCGGACCGGCGCCGAGATCGCCACCGAGATGACGGTGACTCTTTCCGTGGATCGGAGCCGGAGGTCCGCTCGACGCCCGCTCGTCGACACCGGCGACGGGTTCAAAAGACCGTAGGAGCGCCGAGACGATGGGCGGGGCGGTGGAGATCGCGACCGCGATATCTTCGCTTGCGTGGGCGCGCGACCAGGCCTCTTCAGGACCCGAGGTCTACCTGTTTCTGCAGCCTCGTCGGCGGCTGGAGATCAGTCAGGTGCGACCGAGGTGACGCGCGGAACGCGGTGCACGAGCGAGTACGCTCTCGTCCCCGTTCTGAGCGTCGCCGTCGCGGCCGACCCACCTCCGCCCTCCGCCGTCTAACGTCGCCGGGAACCGCCGGCCGCCTGAACCCGACGACCAGGCGCGCGGGAGGCGCCGCCGCGGCCGCGAGGAGCGGCGGACCGGCGGCGGAAGTCCGGCGGCGGAGCGCGGCAGTCCGACGACGGTGACCGGCGAGTCGAAGGCCGCGAGCGCCCCGGCCGCCGCCGGCTCACTCGTCGGCGGTCGGGCCGCGGTCGGCGAACCGCCGCGCCGCGTCGGTCAGGCCGCCGGCGTCCGATCGATCGGTGGTCTCCGCCGGGGTCTCGTCCGCGTCCGCGGCACCGTCGGGCGCGTCGCCGTCGCCGACGTCGGACCCGTCGCTGGTTGGGGCGCCGCCGTCGCCGCTGACGAGCGCCGCGTCGCCCTCGTCGCCCGGCGTCCGGTCTCGGCTCGGATCGACCGCCGAGGGGTCCGCGTCCGGCGGATAGCTCCGCTCCGCCGGCGGGACGAAGACCGTCTCGACCGCCCGGACGATCTCCCGGACGCTCTCCTCGTCGAGGCGGTCGGCGTACGCCTCCCGGATCAGGTCGGGGACGGCGTAAGCGTAGTGCCCGCGCCCGGCGTGCCGGATCAGCCCCGCGCGCCGGACCGGGCGATGGCGGCTGTAGGCGTGGCCGGAGTCGCCGTCGCCGCCGGCGTCGATGTGGGCGGCGACGGGGTCGCTGACGCCCTCGCGGCGGTAGTGACGGAGCATCCCTCGCGACAGCTCCGGGAGGGCCTCGATCCGGCCGCGGAGCTCCTCGATGACCGCCTCGCGGGTGCCGAGTTCGACCGCGTCGTCGAAGCGGAGCGCGCTCTCGGCCACGTCAGCGCGCGTCACGGGTTCGACGTCCTCGTCCGGCGGCGCGGCCGCGTCCTCGGGGTCGCCGTCGACGGCGGCGGGGGCGTCGGCGGCGTCGGAGGCGTCGAGGGCGTCCTCGGCGTCGTCCGCGTCCGCCGCGGTCTCGGTCGCGTCGTCGGCGTCCGTCCCTCCGTCGGCGTCGGATATGTCGTCGCCGTCGAGGGTCGCCGCGACCGCCTCGTCATACGATTTGAGGACCGACTGGTCCTCGTCACCGCCGTCACCGACCCTCTCGCCGGCGCCGACCGCAGACGGTTCGGTACCGGGCGCGGCCCCGCCGCCGCCCCGGTAGGGCGCCTCGGCCTTCCCGAGGAGCGCCTGCGCGAACTGGTCGGCCATGCTGCTCAGGTCGCGGGCCTCCTCCAGCTCGCGTTCGAGGTCGGCGATCCGCCGGTCCTTCTTGTCGAGCTCCTGCCGGAGATCGGCGATCTCCGACTCGCGGCGCTCCTTCTCGTCGGAGATCGACTGGAGCTCGCCGACGAGGTCGCTGGAGACCGACTTGAGCTCGGGGCGCTCGAAGTCGTCGAGCCCGGGCGTCGCGCCCGCGTCGAACGTCGCCTTGCGGTGGAACTGGATCCGGCGGATCGACTCGTCCCAGTCGGTCATCAGGAACGCCTCGCCGTCGCCGAGGTCCTCGACCGCGCTCGAGTACTTGGAGCCGAGTATCCGCCCGACCACCTTCGTGTCGTTGTCCCAGGTGAGCCGGTGCCAGCAGAGCCAGTCGCACTGCGTGATGAAGTCCTTCTTGACGTCGGCCGGGCGCTGGCTGATCCCGACGATGCCGAGGCCGTGTTTCCGGCCGCGCTTGCCCACCTTGATCAGCATCTTGCCCGTCTCGTCCATCCCGCCGCCCTCGGGGATGTACTCGTGGCACTCCTCGACGACGAGGAGGAACGGCTTCTTCATGCGCTTCTCCTTCGCGAACAGCTGTTTGACGACCTCCAAGAGGAGCTCGTTCGCGGTCTCCTCTTCGAGGTAGCCGGAGACGTCGAGGATGATCGGGACGTTCTGCTCCAACGCGAGGGTGGCGAGCTTCTCGGCGTGCTCCGGGGAGACGACGATGTCGCACTCGTCGTCGGCGCCGGCGTGGAGGATCTCGTACTCCTCCTTCAAACCGTAATATTCACCGTCTACGTCAACGATGAGAATACCAAGCGCCGAATCGAGGAGTTTCTCGGCGACGACCGAGGCGGTATTGCTTTTACCCGATCCGGATTTGCCCGTTATAAATCCCCGTCCGGTGAGCAGCTCCACTACTGGGAGTGAAATTTCCGTGTCCTGTTCCTGATCGACGCCGACAGGGATCTGTTGTTGAGCGTCAGTCATTTTGGTTCTCGTTTGGCGGCTCAATGGTATTGTGACACGAACGACAAAGCGTTACAAGGTTATCCAACGTGTTCGCGTCTTCGGGGGACTGAAACGTACGGATCGGCGTTTTGTGGTGAACGTCTAAGCCGATGTCAGTCCGGTTCCTGTGTTCGGACTGCGTGATGCCGCACCGTTGACATTCGTAGTCGTCTCGCCGAAGGGTCTTACGCCGCTGTTTCGCCCAGTTGTCGCCGTAGTATTCGTCTACACCACCCTCCCAGCGATGGTGTAGTTCTCCGGGCTGTGAACCGACTGTCCGGGTTTCAATTCCGTGGTCGTGTAACCAGTCATGGACTGTAGACGGAGCACAGTCGAGTTGCTCTGCTATCGCGTACGTACTCATTCCGTCCGAGAGATACATCGATCTGAGCTTCGATTCATCTTGAAGTGCTTTCGGCGTTTCCGGGTTGTACGACCGCGTTTCGATATCGTGACGATGTATCCACACCTCTATCGCTTGCCGACCACAGCCGAGTTCCGAGGCGACTTCGTCCATCGTCATCTCCGATTCGACGTACAGTTCACGTAACGTCTCCTCGTCGTGCCACGGCCGTTCCGGTCGCGTCCGACTCGTGTCGATCCCGAATTTGGTTAGCCAGTTGTGAACGGTTGCTTGACTACAGTCCAACTCGTCTGCGATGTCGGCTTCGCTCATTCCCTGTTGGCGGAGAGAGCGAAGTCGTTCCTCGTCTTCCGAAGGTCTGGATTTCTCGATGTCGTGCTTTTTTAACCAGTTCTCGACAGTCTTGCGGCTACAACCGAGTTGCTCACCGATCTCGCTCGTCGACAGGTCTTCTCCGATGTACAGCGATCGGAGGCGATCCGCCTGCCTCCACGGGGCTTCCTCGGTCATTTCAGACATCCGGTTCGCTCGTGAGTGAGAGTCCCGTTCATGCTGGGTACTAGTCATGTGATGTCACGTAACTCTTCAGGAGGTTGGAACAGCCCGATCCGTACCGTCGCGTCGCCGCCGATCCCCTCGCTGACGTCCGCGACGTGGATCGTCTCCTGCTCGCTCATACCCGTGAGAGGTGGCGCCCGCCCCATAAACTATCGCCTCGGTCGTCGGGCGGTCGCGTCGGTCGTGGATGGCTCGCACTTAGAGGTCCGCAAGACGTATGCCGTCCCCGGAAGACCGACGGCACATGGACACCGAGAACACCCTCCTCAACGCTGTCGTCGGCGCTATCGCGTCGGCCCTCCTCTCGTTTACCGGTATCTCACCGCTCCTCGGCGGCGCGGTCGCCGGGTATTTAAACGGCGACGACGGGCTGCGCGTCGGCGCGCTCTCCGGTGCGATCGCGTCGATCCCGATCGTCGGGCTGCTGCTGCTCGCGCTGGTGATCCTTCCGTTCCTTGGAGTCTTCGGGTTCCCGCTCGAAGTCGGCCTCGCGGCCGGAGGGATCGTCTTCGTCGCCGTCATCGTGGTGTTGGGCGGCGTCGCCTACTCCGTGGTGTTGAGCGCGCTCGGCGGACTGCTGGGCGTGTACGTAAAAAACGAGCTGTAGGTCGGTCGCTGTTACTTATAAATGATCGAATTCGGATCGGTGGCGAACACCTCCGAAGCCCCAGCCACTCACATATAAATGATCGAATCCGGATCGACAGCGAGCACCACCAAAGCCCCAGCCGCGAGGACTCGGTGCGCTCGCTGCAGTCCTCGGCGCTCACTCCGTTCGCGCCTGCGGTCCTTGCGTCGCGCGCCTTCGCCCTCGCGGCTGCCCCTTCGAGTCTCACCCGACCGCGACCGCACCACAGCCTCACGCCTCCCCAGCCTCGTCGGCCTCCTTCCGGTCGGCCGACTCCCTCGCGCGTGCGACTCGCGCCCTCCGGACGCTCGTCGGCACGCGCCACCGCACCGTTTATTTATAAAAGAGTGCGTGAGAGTTGGCCCGCGACTCCAGCGGAGACGCCTCAGTGCTCGCCGCCCGTCCCGCGCCGGTCGGAGTCGAGGTCGATGTCGAGGTCGTCGAGGAGTTCCTCGACCTCCTCGCGCTTCTCTTGGTGGTCTTCGAGGAACTCTCGCATGAGCTCGGCCGCCTGCTCCTTGCAGCCGCCGCAGAGGCGCTCGCCGTTGACGCACTCGGAGTAGACGGTCTTCGTGAGCTCGTCGTCGTCGCCCGCGAGCAGGTAGGCGTACAGCTCGTAGACGGGGCACTCGTCGGCCTCGCCGCCGAGCTCGCGCTGCTTCTCGGCGGTGTCGCGCCCGCCGGTGGTCGCCGCCTTCACCTTCTCGTAGCCGTCCTCGGGGTCGTCGAGCAGGGAGATGTGGCTCGCCGGGATCGACGAGGACATCTTCCCGCCGGTGAGCCCGGTCATGAACCGGTGATAGATCGAGGAGGGCTGGCGGAAGCCGAACCCGTCGTGATCGATCTCGACCTCGCGCGCGAGCGACTCGGCCTCGCCGCGGGTGAGGTCGAAGGCGTCGACGTGGCCCTCGAAGACGCGCTTGTCGCCCTCGACCGCCTCGATCAGGGCCTCGAACGCCTCGTCGGTGGCGTTGCGGTCGAAGAAGCGCACGCGGGGGCGGAGCGGCTCCTTACCGCCCGCGCGGAGCTTGTCGAGGGCGGTCGACTTGGCGGCCGCGAGGTCGGGGGCGTCGTCGGCGTCTCCGTCGGCGGCGTCCCCATCGGCGGCGTCTCTGTCGGCGGCGCCGGCCTCCGGCGGCTCGTAGTCGGCGAGCCACGCGGCGGCGCCCTCGCAACGCACGTCGGTCTCGGCGTCGTCGACGTCGGCCGCGAGCGCGTCGTACGCGGCCCGGACGAGCTGTCGCTCCGCGTCGTCCAGCTCGAAGCTCGCGAACGCCTCGGTCACCTTGAAGTAGCGCATCCGCGTCGCCAGGTCGCGGGTCAGCCGGACGTGCGGGTCCTGATCCGGGCCGACGGGGATGACGGTGGGCTTCGGCTCGTCGACGAGCTGCGGGTAGAGGATGTCGGCGGTCTGGGTCACCACGCTCTGCATGTGCGAGATGTTCGTCTCGCCGTCGAAGCCGTAGATGGCCTCGAACTCCGAGAAGTTCGCCTTCGAGCCCAGCTCGAAGCCGAGGTCCTGGACCTCGCGGTTATCCGACTGCCGGTACAGCTCGCCGTCCTCGGCGTCGAAGCCGAGCGCGAGGAGGCTGAGCGGGTAGTTGCGCGCGTGCTCGTCGATCTCGTCCCACGACATCCCCCGCGCGGAGTGGGCCTCGAGGTCGGCGATCAGGCCGAACGCGTCGCCGCCCTGCTCCTGATGCCAGATGATCTCGTCGAAGACGAGCTTGTGGCCGATGTGCGGGTCGCCGGTCGGCATGAACCCGGAGAGCGCGGCGAACGGCTCGTCGTTCGCCATCGCCTCGGCGACGGCGTCGTACTCGCGGTGCCCGAAGATGACGCCGCGCCGCATCAGGTAGTGCGGGTCGACCACGTCGTCGGCCACGTCGTCGAACGCCTCGATGCCGAACTCCTCGAACAGGTCCGCGTAGTCGCCGACCGACGCCGACCCCCACGGGTCGAGCGCGACGTCCTCGGTCGGTCCGTCCGCGCGCTCCGTCCCGCCGTCGGCCCGCGCTGTGCGGGTGCCCTCCGGGTGTCCGGAGTCGCCCGCCGGCGCCGACGGCCCCGTCTCCTCGGGGGTGTCCTCGTCCATACGTCTCCTCCCGTCGGTCGACGCAAAAACCGTTCGCTTGCGCGTCAGGACGTGGCATACGAGGTCGGGTACTGGGATAACCGTAATCGGCTCCGTTGAAGTCCTATTCTTCAGACATCTTCTCGTCAGAAACGGCTAGTCAGTAGGAACTGCGTATTGACCACCGAGACGCTACGGTAGTCATCGGAACTACTGGATCGTCTCAGGCGTCGTGATAATCGACGGCGATTTCAGTCGGTCGGTCGGCACCGTTCAGATGCCAGAGAGTGAACGAATAGTCGTAATGATACTCAGGGGTGTCCGGATCCGGCGGGAACGCTTGGTATGAGGTCACGTCGTATCGAAGTTGCCCGTTTCGGTAGACAGAGCGGTCGGTGAAGTCATCGACGACGTCTTCGACGACATTCCCGTTCTCTTCGCGATAGTCCGTGAGGGCGTCACCCGTCGGAAGAACGCCGACAATCACCGACATGAACTGCGTATTCGGGTCAAACGTGCGGAACTCCGTCCCGGGGCCGCCGTCGCCCTCTGCTGGGGTGAGCGCTCCCCAGTCGATGAGTTTGCGCGCGGCGTCTGGATGCGCGAGTAGTACTCCCCAGACCGCGGGGGCACCCTCCTCGGGCGTCGGTTGGTCACCGATGACCGCATCATAGGCAGTCGTTCCAAGCGATGAACTAACCTGTGGCTGCGCGTCGAATCCCACGGCGCTACAACCAGCAAGGCCGGTGAGGGCTGCTACACCGGAGAGGTGGAGGGTCTTCCGTCGTGACCATTCAGGGACCATACGCACAGTTTACCTCACCGACGGTTATAAGGGGTGTAGTAATCCCGAAATGCCGTATGGACTCTTCAAAGGCAGAAGGCTTCACTAGATACCTCGTCCGTATTGACCGCTATCGGAGCAGAACATACCACTTGCTGAGGGTTTCAACAGAGCCCCGTGATCGTGCTTCGATGAGCAGTGTCTTGTCCGGACCGGCCAACCCTATATAAATAGTCACTGTCGGTACCTGAGAGAACATCTTCAAAGCCCCAGTCGCGAGGACTCGCGCGGCTTGCTGCGGTCCTCGGTCGCTCGTTTCACTCGCTCCTGCGGTCCTTGCTGCGCCGTGCTTCGTCCTCGCGACTGCCCCTTTGAGTCCCACCCGACCGCAACCGCACCGCAACCTCGTACCTCCCAGCCTCGCGGCTCGCGCTCAAGAGCGCTCGCCGCGTCCCTCGCGCGTGCTGTCGCCGGCGGCGAGGCCGCCGGCTGCCAGAGGGACCTCCGGTCCCTCGCTGCTCGCGGCCTTTCAGCCGCTCGCAGGCACGCGCCACCGCGTCGGTTATTTAAAAATGCGCGTCGAGACCGCGGTTCTCACTCGTCGTCGCTATCGCGCCCGGTCACCTTCCGGATGCAGGAGGATCCGAACGGGCCGAGCTCGCCGGCGTCGAGCTTCACGAAGTGTCCGGTCGAAATCGAGGTCCCGCAGCGGCGACACTCGAACTCGCCCTCGCGCTGGACGACTTGGCTGTCGTAGTTCACGTAGGTGCCGCCTCGCTGGACTCGGAGCCGGGCGTCCTCGCGCTCGATGAGGCCCCGCTTCTCGGCGGCGTCGAGGATGTCGCGGGTGAGCGCGGGGCTCGTCGTCACCGTCTCGATCCGGTCGATCGCGTCGGGGAGCGCCAGCTCCTCGTGCTCGAGGTGCGCGAGCAGCTCGACGCCGAGCTCCAGCTTCTCCTCCCGGGACGCCGGCTCGTTCACGCCCGGCGAAACGAATCGGACCCTCTTAAGTCGGCCGGGAGGCCGCGCGTCCCGCGGCGCCGGTCCTCCGCGACCACCCGTCGCCCCCGATGTAGTAAGACAGTTACCACGCCGGGCGCTGGGGTTCGTATGGACGTACTGGAGGTCGCGGCGCGGGCGACCGAGACGGGACCGGTGTGCGACGCCTGTCTCGGCCGGCTGGTCGCCGACCGGAGCTTCGGGCTGTCGAACGCCGAGCGGGGGTCGGCGCTGCGCGTCTCGCTCTCGCTGCGCGACGACGAGGACCACGAACCGGTCGACACCGCGGACTGCTGGGTCTGCGAGGGCCGCTGCACCGAGTTCGACGCGTGGGCCGAGCGCGCCGACGAGGCGGTCGAGGGGATCGAGTTCGCCACGTACAACGTCGGCACGCGCCCGCCGCCGCTGATCGAGGAGAACGAGGCGCTGCTCCGCGCCGACGCCGGGCTGGACGAGGACGCGGGCGAACCGTTTAAATCCGAGTTCAACCGCGAGGTCGGCAAGCGGTTCGGCCGGCTCACGGGTGCGGAGGTGTCCTTCGACCGCCCGGACGTGCAGTTCACGATCGACCTCGCGGACGACGAGATCGACGCGAAGGTGAACTCCACCTTCGTGTACGGGCGATACAGGAAACTGGAGCGCGACATCCCGCAGACCGAGTGGCCCTGCCGCGAGTGCAAGGGCTCCGGCCGGCAGGGCGCGGACCCCTGCGACCACTGCGGGGGCTCCGGCTACCTCTACGACGACAGCGTCGAGGAGTACACCGCGCCGATCGTCGAGGACGTGATGGACGGGACGGAGGCGACGTTCCACGGGGCGGGCCGCGAGGACGTCGACGCGCTCATGCTCGGCACCGGACGGCCGTTCGTGATCGAGGTGGAGGAGCCGCGTCGGCGTCGGGTCGACGTCGAGCGCCTCCAGTCGGACATCAACGCCTTCGCCGACGGCGCCGTCGAGGTCGAGGGGCTCCGGCTCGCGACCTACGACATGGTCGAGCGCGTGAAGGAGCACGACGCCGCCAAGCGCTACCGCGCGCAGGTGGCGTTCGACGCCGACGTCGACGCCGACGCCCTCGCCGAGGCGGTCGACGAACTGGAGGGGACGACGGTCGAGCAGTACACCCCGAACCGAGTGGACCACCGGCGCGCGAGCCTCACCCGCGAGCGCGACGTGTACGAGGCGACCGCGGAGGTCGACGACCCGCGTCACGCGACCGTCGAGGTCCGCGGCGCCGGCGGGCTCTACATCAAGGAGCTGATCTCGGGGGACGAGGGCCGCACCGAGCCGAGCCTCGCCGGGCTGCTGGGCGTCGGCGCAGAAGTCACCGCGCTCGACGTCGTCGCCGTCGAGGGCGAGGCGGAGCCGTTCGAGCGCGACGCGTTCTTCAGAGACTGACGCGCTCGAACGGTCGGCGCGGACCGGCGGGATTTATCTGACGCGCGTCTGACGTTGGGGGTATGTACGGGAGCGACGCGGACGAAGCGAGCGCCGAGGCGCCGACGGTCGGCGACGGTGTCGGCGAGCCTGTCGTCGAACCGGCGGTCAGGGAGGCGGCCGCGTCGACCACGACGGCGGCGCACGCCCGTCTGAAGGGGAAAGACCGAGCGGCGCGGCCGGACCGCGTGTCCTCGATCCTCGTGGCCGTCGGCGCCGGCCCGCACACGGGGGCGACCGTCGACGTGGCCCGCGAGGTCGCCGACGCGACCGGCTCTTGGCTCGAACTGTTCCACGTCGTCCCCTCCGACGAGGCGCTCGTCGACGGGGACGCGACGCCGGTCGGCGACCGCGAGGACGCCGACGCCGCCGAGTACGCCGCGGCCGGCGATCGCCTCCTCTCGTCGGCCCGCGACCGCCTCGGCGACTTCGACAGGGTGGACCGCTGGCTCGTCGAGGACCGGACCGCCGCGGGCGCGATCGTCGAGCAGTCGCCGTACTACGACCTCGTGGTCGTCGGCGCCCCCACCACTGGCGCCGTCGGCCGGTTCGTGTTCGGCTCCACGACGGACACCGTGATCGACGACGCCGAGGTCCCCGTGGTCGTCGTCGAGGCGCAGGGTGACACGTCGCTGGACGTGGCGTAGGCCGCGGTGGACTCGCGTCGGGCGTCCCCGCTCCGTTTAAAAGCGACATAGAACAGTAAAGTGGCTATGCCACGGAGGCTCCGGTATGGCTGACGAAGCGATCGACGACGTGGACAGGGCGATCCTGTACGCGCTCCAAGAGGACGCCCGAAACACCTCGTCAGGGGACATCGCGGAGCGCACCGGGACGTCGGACAGCACCGTCCGCAAACGCATCCAGCGCCTCGAGTCAGACGGGATAATCAAGGGGTACAGCGCCGACGTCGACTACCAGAAGTCGGGGTATCCGCTCCGGATGCTGCTCTACTGCACCGCGTCGATACCCGAGCGCGGCGAGCTGCTCCCCGAGATCCTGAAGATCGACGGCGTCATCTCGGTGCAGGAGCTGGTCACCGGCGAACAGAACCTCCTCGTGACGGCGGTCGGCGAGTCGGACGGCGACATCACGCCCGTGGCACAGGAGCTCCTCGACATGGGGCTCACCGTCGCGGACGAGGTGCTCGTTCGGAGCCACGAGGCGACGCCGTTCGGCAAGTTCGACGCCGAGACCGACTCCTGAACGCGGACCGGTCGCTACCCGACGACCCGCTTGACGTCGAGCGCGGTCGCGCGCCGGACGACCGCCCGCACCGGGTCCTCCGAGCCGGCCAGGTTGTCCGAGTCGCCGTCGAGGACGACGAGCGCGGCCCGTCGCCCGGGCGCGATGACGCCGCAGTCGAGCCCCGCGATCTCGGCGCCGGCGGCGGTCGCCATCCGTAGCACCTCCCGGGCGGTCACGTCGAACCGCTTCGCCGTGTACGCCATCTCGCGGAACATCGACGGGGCGTTCAGCATGACGTTGTCCGTGCCGAGCGCGACGGTCGTGTGGTCGAGCAGCTCCCGGACCGGCGGCGTTCCGACGTCGAGGACCTCGTTCGCGCGCGGGCACACGGCGACCGGGACCGACCGGTCCGCGACGCGTTCGAGGTGCTCCCGCTCGGCGTGTACCATATGAACGAGCAGGTCCGGATCGAGGTCGAGCGCCGGGTGGATGTCGGTCGCGTCCGGCTCGCCGGCGTGGATGGCGAAGGGAACGCCGCGGTCCTCGCACGCGGCGCGTTCGTCGGCGAAGTCGTCGTCGTTCGCCCCGGAGGCCCCGTACCCGTCGGCGACGTCGAGGACGGCGGGGTCGCCGCTCCCGAAGATGAACGGGTCGACGGCGACCGACGACGCCGCCTCGCGGAGGGCCCGCGCCCCGGCCACTCCGTTCTCCCGGAAGTCCAAACAGGAGATCGTACCGGTCCGCCGCGCGAACCGGAGCGTTCGGCGCATCGCCGACACGAGGTCGGCGCGGTCGGCGGCCGCCAGCCGCCGGTGTTTCAGGCTCTCCGGCGGGGCCACCGCCTCGTCGAGCGACAGCCCGACGGCCGCCTCCTTCGCGACGGAGTCCCCTAGATGCGTGTGGGCGTTGACGAACGCGGGCAGGACGATGTCGGTCGACTCCGTGTCGGTCTCCTCGACGGCCTCGATCCGACCGTCGTCGACGACGAGACGCCCGCGAGTCGGCTCGAACGACTCGCCGGCGAGGACGGTCCCGGTGAGTTCCTCCATACCGACACTGCGGATCGGATAACGATATGGTTTTCTGAACGCGATTCGCGAACGGACCGAGAACTGGACTGGTCGTCGGCGACGTATCCGTTACGGACCCGCGGACGAGCCGCTCGGGACGAACCCCGTCCGGACACGTCCACGATTACGCCTACGAACCCGCTCCGCTCGGTTCACGACGCGGACCCGTCTCCTCGCGATAACTATAATGTTCTATAATGAGATTATATCGAACAGTTTGTGAAGATAAACAGATTTAATACACAATCTGTTCACTAGACGGAGTGAAGACGACCGATACCGGTTCGCCGTGCGGGTCGGCTACGGAGATTGGTCGCACGAGCCGAACGATGTCGGAATCCAACTCGAAAACGACGGTCGGAGCGCTCCCGGACGCGACGGCGGAGACGCCGTTCGCGCCCGTCGCACTCACGTGGCTCGCCTGGTCGCTGTTCGCCGCGAGCCTCGCGGTCCTCGTCGCCCGAGTCCGAATCGGTTTCGCCCCGGCGGTCCCCGGCGCGTTCGCCGTCGACGGACTCACCGTCCTGATGTGGGTGGTCGTCGCCTTCTTCGGCGGCGTCGTCCACAGCTACTCGCGCCGGTACATGGCGGGAAGCGCCCACGAGACGCGGTTCTTCCTCGCCGTGTTCGCCTTCGAGGTGACCGTGATGGCCCTCGTCGCGGCCGACCACCTCGCCGCGTTCGGACTGCTGTGGCTGGCGATGGGGCTGGTGATGGCGAGGCTCATCGGCGTCGTCGACGGGTGGAGACAGGCGCGGGCCGCCGCGTCGCTCGCTCGGCGGTACTTCGTCGCCAGCAGCGCGCTCCTCGGCGTCGCGCTGACCGCGCTCTGGCGGGCGACCGGCGCCACGACGGTCTCCGGCGTCGCCGCGGCCGCCGACGGGCTCGGCGGACCGCTGTGGGTCGTCGCCGCGGGCGCGCTCGTCCTCGCGGCGATGATCCAGTCCGCGCTGCTTCCGTTCCACGGCTGGCTGCTCTCGTCGATGACCGCCCCCACGCCGGCGTCGGCGCTGATGCACGCCGGGTTCGTCAACGCCGGCGGCGTCCTGCTGCTCCGGTTCGCGCCGGTCGTCACCGTCGACGCCGGCCTCATGCTCGCTATCGTCGCGGTCGGCGCGACCAGCGCGCTGCTCGGGAAGCTCCTCAAGTCCGTCCGGCCGGACGTCAAGAGCAAGCTGGCCTGCTCGACGGTGGGGCAGATGGGATTCATGATCATGCAGGCCGGTCTGGGGTTCTTCGGGGCCGCCGTCACCCACCTCATCCTGCACGGCTTCTACAAGGCCTACCACTTCCTCGGTGCGGGCGGTGCGGTCGAACGGACGGCCCCGAGCGGGCAGACGGCCCCCCGGACGGGCGTCTCCGGCGTCGCCGACGGCGCGGTGACGCTGCTGACCGGACTGGCGGGCGGCGCGGTCTTCGCGCTGCTGACGGGGAAGGGAACGAGCGTCGACTCCGGACTGCTGCTCGCCCTGTTCGTGGCGTTCACGACCCTCCACGCGGCGCGGGGCGCGGTCCGGCACGCGTCGCTTCCGCCGGCGGTCCGCTACGGTGCGGTCCCGCTGGTCTTCCTGCCGGCGATCACCGTGTACGCGCTCGTCTACAGGGGCGTCTCGGCGCTCCTCACCGGGCTCCCGGTCGTCTCGGCGCCGACCGAACTGACCGCGCTGCACGGCCTCGTGGCCGCCGCCTTCCTCGCCGCGTACGTGGCGATAGAGACCGGCCTCCACGAGCGCAGCCGCCGGCTCTACGTCGCGCTCCTGAACTGGGGGCACCCGTCGTCCGGAACCGTGCTGACGAACGCCGAGGAGTACGACAGCGGAGGAGTTCAATGAGCGCTGAATCCACTATCCACGACGGCATCGACGAGGCGGCGGCGACGGTCGGGTCGGTCTGGCCGATCCACTCGTTCGTGACGGCGAACCCCCTCTCGGGGTTCGAGAACATACCGTTCGACGAGGCGGTGACGCAGGCCGCCGACGTGTTGGGCGGACGCGGCTACCCGAGCCGAGAGGTCTTCCGCGCGGCGCTGGACGACGGCCGGATCGACCGCGAGACGCTCGCCGCGGAGCTCGCCGACCGCGGCTACGAGGCCGACCCGGAGACGCTGCTCGAACGCGTGGACGCGTCGGTCGAGTCGGCGGCGCCGGACGGCGGGGCCGAGCGGGTCGATCACGTGCTGACGAAGTGGCTGTCGGCGTTCCTCGACGAGGGCGGCGCCGCGTGGCCGATGCCGAACCGCGACGAGGGGTTCTACGCCGCCTTCCGCGAGCTGGCACCGCACGACGCCGACGTCCCGGACGAGGGGGTCGTCGCGTCGCTCCCGGAGACCCCGACCGAGGCCATCGAGGCCGTCTTGGAGCCGTACCCGGAGAGCCAGTGGGTCCCCGTCTTCGAGGAACAGCTGGCCGCGCTTCCGGGCTGGGCCGGGTTCATCAAGCAGCGCGCGGACGACGAGGGGGCGTGGCAGTCGGCCCACCCGATCACGCTCGCGGACTACGTCGCGGTCCGCCTCGCGCTCCTCGACGGGTTCGGCGTCGATGTCGAGCCGGCCACTGATCCCGGGAGCGCCGACGCCGATCCGGCCGACGAGCTCGCCGAGGCGTTTCTGAGCGCCTGGGAGGCGAGCTACCGCTCCGAGGTCGTCGGGCGCGTGACCGCCGAGAGCCGGTCGCTCGCCGAGAGCCGGTCCCTGGCCGGCTGCGAGTCGCCGGACGAGAGCGACCCGCCGGCCGGGGGCGACTCCTCGGGCGAGAGCGACCCGTCGGCCCGCCCCGACGCGCAGTTGGTGTTCTGCATCGACACGCGGTCGGAGGTGATCCGGCGTCACATCGAGGACGAGGGCGAGTACGAGACCCACGGGTACGCCGGCTTCTTCGGCGTTCCGATGGAGTATCAGGCGTACGACGCCGACGTGTCGGTCGACGCCTGCCCGCCCATCCTCGATCCCCGGCACCGCATCAGCGAGATACCGACCGACGGAGACGCGCAGGCGCGCCGCGACCGCCGGTCGAGCGTCCGCGAGGTCGCGGGTGACGTCGTCAAGAAGCTGAAGACGAACCCCGCCAGCGCCTTCGGCTTCGTGGAGAACGCGGGGAGCGGGTACGGACTGGCGCTCGCGGCCCGCACGCTGGTGCCGAGCCGCGTTCGCGACCTGTTGGGGGCCGCGGACGACGCGGTGCCCGACGACCGCGAGTTCTGCGAGCAGACCGTCCACCACCAGCACGCCTACGCCGGCGATCTCCCGATCGGACTGACCCAAGAGGAGAAGGTCGAGTACGCCGCGACCGCGTTCGATCTGATGGGCTGGACGGAGTTCGGCCGGCTCGTGGTGTTCGCCGGCCACGCGAGCGAGACGACCAACAACCCCTACGACTCGAGCCTCGACTGCGGCGCGTGTGCCGGCAACCCCGGCGGGCCGAACGCCCGCGTCCTCGCGGCGATCTGCGCCGACCCCGACGTGAAGGCGGCGCTGCGCGAGCGCGGCTTCGACGTCCCCGACGACACCGTCTTCCTCGCCGGCGAACACAACACGACGACCGACGAGATCGAGCTCTACGGGGACGTGCCCGAGAGCCACGCGGACGACCTCGCGGCGCTGCGCGCGGACCTCGCGGCGGCCCGCGAGAGCGCGGCCGCCGAACGCGCGGACGCGATGGGCGCCGACGCCTCGGCGGGCGTCGGCGAGACCGAGCGCCGCGCCGGCGACTGGGCCGAGACGCGCCCCGAGTGGGGACTGGCCGGCAACGCGGGCTTCGTCGTCGGGCCCCGCGAGCTGACGAGCGACCTCGACCTGGACGGCCGCGCGTTCCTCCACTCGTACGACTGGTCGACCGACCCCGACGGCGACGCGCTCGAGGCGATCCTCGCCGGGCCGATGGTCGTCACCCAGTGGATCAACGCGCAGTACTACTTCTCGACCGTCGACAACGCGACCTACGGGAGCGGGTCGAAGGCGACGCAGAACCCCGTCGGCAACGTCGGCGTCTACCAGGGGAACGGCGGCGATCTGATGACCGGGCTCCCCAGCCAGTCGCTGATGGCCGCCGACGGCGTCCCGTACCACCAGCCGCTCCGCCTCTCGACGGTCG
The DNA here is from genome assembly GCF_002252745.1 of Halorubrum sp. Ib24. NCBI lineage: Archaea > Methanobacteriati > Methanobacteriota > Halobacteria > Halobacteriales > Haloferacaceae > Halorubrum > Halorubrum sp. Ib24. Next base: position 58,495 of record NZ_NHOX01000014.1, read on the forward strand.
TGCACGCCCCCGTGGAACGCGTCACCGACGCGCTGGCCGACCACGACGAGGTGACGGAACTGCTGGACAACGACTGGCTCTCGTTGACGGTCGTCGACCCGACGCGCGACCACCGCGCGTTCGAGTACGAGCGCGACCTGAGCTGGGCACCGGCCTCGGAGCCGGCCGCCGCCGAGCCGGAGGCGCCGACCGAAACCGAACCGGAGGCGCCGACCGAAACCGAACCGGAGGCGCCGGTCGCTCCCACCGTCGCGGACGACTGAGCCGTCCCCGCGGTCCCGTTCTGTCTCCTTCCGCGCTCCGCGTGACCGAGTACCACCGCGGCGACAGCGTTAAATCGGTGTACAGACTTGTACATCACAACGCGAAGTAATACATCGGTGAACACTATGGATATCAACGACACGGTCGAACGCGTGACGGACGGGACGGATCTGACTGTCGAGGAGTCGCGCGAGGCCGCGCGGCTGGTCTTCGAGGAGGCCACGGAGGCGCAGATCGGCGCCCTCCTCGCCGCCCTCCGGGCGAAGGGCGAGACCGAGGCCGAGATCGCCGGCTTCGCGCAGGGGATGCGCGACGCCGCCCGCACGATCGAGCCGGCCCGCGAGCCGCTCGTCGACACCTGCGGGACGGGCGGCGACGACCACGACACGATCAACGTCTCGACGACCGCCGCGATCGTCGCCGCGGGCGCGGGCGTCCCGGTCGCCAAGCACGGCAACTACTCCGTCTCCTCCTCCTCCGGGAGCGCCGACGTGCTGGAGGTCGCGGGCGCCGACGTCGAGGCCGAGCCGCCGGCGGTCGAGGACGCCATCGAGGCCGACGGGATCGGCTTCATGCTCGCGCCCGTCTTCCACCCGGCGATGAAGGCCGTGATCGGCCCGCGCAAGGAGCTCGGGATGCGGACGATATTCAACGTGCTCGGCCCGCTCACCAACCCCGCCGGCGCCGACGCGCAGGTGCTCGGCGTCTACGACCCCGACCTCGTCGGGACGATCGCCCGGTCGCTCGCGCGCATGCCCGTCGAGCACGCGCTGGTGGTCCACGGCGCGGGGATGGACGAGATCGGGATCCACGACGAGACGGTCGCCGCCGAGGTCGTCGGCGACGAGGTGACCGAGTTCACGATCGCGCCGGAGGACCTCGGGCTCGACCGCGCCCCGATCGAGGACGTCTCGGGCGGGACGCCGGCGGAGAACGCGGCCGACCTGCGGGGGATCGTCGACGGCTCCGTCACGGGGCCGAAGCGCGACCTGATCCTCGCGAACGCGGGGGCGGCGATCTACGTCGCCGGCGAGGCCGACACGCTCGCGGCGGGCGTCGAGCGGGCCGCCGAGGCGATCGACTCCGGCGCGGCCGCCGAGAAGTTCGCGGCGCTGTGCGGCGACGACGGGATCGCGGAGGGAGCGGCGACCCCGGCGGACGACGCCGAGGAGGCGACGACCGCCGGCTCGGAGGGCGACGACTGATGGCCCGGGTAAAGATCTGCGGGCTCACGGACGCCGCGGACCTCCGGGCCGCGGTCGACGCGGGCGCGGACGCGGTCGGCGTGATCTCGGAGGTGCCGGTCGACTCCGGGCGCGAGGTCGACTCGGCGACGGCGGCGGAGCTGCTCGCGGACGTCCCGCCGTTCGTCACGGCGACGCTGGTCACGATGCCCGACTCCGCCGAGCGCGCGGTCGAGCTCCTGCGGACGGTCGGTCCGGACGCGATTCAGCTCCACGGCGAGTGGACGCCCGACGAGATCCGGTACATCCGCGCGGAGACGGAGCGGAAGGTGCTGCTCGCCGTCGACGCCGACGACCCGGCCCGCGCCGAGGAGTTCGACGCGGTCGCCGACGCGCTCGTGATCGACTCGACCGACGACTCCGGCGCCGGCGGCACCGGCGAGGCCCACGACTGGGCGAAGACGGGCGAGCTGGCGGCCCGGCTCACGTCGCCGGTCGTGCTCGCGGGCGGGCTCACGGCCGACAACGTCGCCGAGGCCGTCCGCGTCGCCGACCCGTACGCCGTCGACGTCGCCTCCGGCGTCGAGCTGGCGGACGGGCGGAAGGACCACAACGCGGTGGCCCGGTTCGTCGCCAACGCGGGCCGGGAGATGGAGCTCGCATGAGCGACGACGGCTCCCCGCTCGACCGCTCGAAGGCCGCGTTCGTCGAGCTCGCCGACGACGCGGAGAAGCCGGTCGTCGTCCGGGCGTCCGCGGCGCTCGACGCCGAAGTGACCCCGCTCGCGGCGTACGCGACCCTCGTCGGCGACGGGCCGTACGGGTTCCTCCTGGAGTCCGGCGAGAAGGTCGCCTCCAGCGACCCCGACGGCGCGTTCACGTCGGGCGGGAAGGCCGACCGGCACGCCCGCTACTCGTTCGTCGGCTACGACCCCGAGGCGATCGTCTCCGTCCACCCCGACCGCACGGACGTGACCCGGCTCGGGCCGGCGGCGGAGTTCGTCGGGGACGGATCTGAGAAAGAGACCGGCCCCGGCGCGGGCGACGCGGTCGACCGGATCCGCGCGGCGTTCCCCGACGTGAGCCTGCGCGGGTTCCCCGACACCGACCGGCAGATCCTCTCCGGCGGGTTCGTCGGCTTCCTCGCGTACGAGGCCGTCTACGACCTCTGGCTGGAGGAGGTCGGCGTCGAGCGCCCCGAGACCGAGTTCCCGGACGCCGAGTTCGCGCTCACGACCCGCACGGTCGTCTTCGACGAGAAGGAGGGGAGCGCCGAGCTCGTCTTCACGCCGGTCATCGGTGTCGACGACGACCCGGCGGCGGTGTACGACGACCTCGTCGCCGAGGCGGAGCGGGTGAGCGCCGAGCTCCGTGAGGCCGCGCCGCCGGAGCCCGACGGGATCCGAGTCGACGCGGAGTCCGCGGACCCACGCGAGGCGTACGAGGAGGCGGTCCGGACCGCGAAGCGCCACGTCCTCGACGGCGACATCTACCAGGGCGTGATCTCGCGGAGCCGGGAGCTCCGCGGCGAGGTAGACTCGCTGGGGCTGTACGCGGCGCTCCGCGAGGTGAACCCCTCGCCGTACATGTACGTGCTGCGCCACGACGACCGGAGCATCGTCGGCGCGAGCCCGGAGACGCTGGTGTCGGTGCAGGGCGACCGGATCGTCTCGAACCCCATCGCGGGCACCTGTTCCCGCGGGACGAGCCCGGTCGAGGACCGCCGGCTCGCCGGCGAGATGCTCGCCGACGCGAAGGAGCGCGCGGAGCACACGATGCTCGTCGACCTCGCGCGCAACGACGTCCGGCGCGTCTCGGAGGCGGGATCGGTCCGCGTCGAGGAGTTCATGAACGTGCTGAAGTACAGCCACGTCCAGCACATCGAGTCGACCGTCACGGGGACGATGGCGGCCGACGCCGACGCCTTCGACGCCACGCGCGCGACGTTCCCGGCCGGCACGCTCACGGGGGCGCCGAAGGTGCGCGCGATGGAGATCATCGAGGAGTTAGAGACCACGCCGCGGGAGGCGTACGGTGGCGGCGTCGGCTACTACGCGTGGACCGGCGACGCGGACTTCGCCATCGTGATCCGGACCGCGACGCTCGACGAGTCGCCGGCGGGCGCGAGCGGTCCGGACGAGGCCGCCGTGACCGTCCGGGCCGGCGCCGGGCTCGTCGCCGACTCCGATCCGGCCGCCGAGTACGAGGAGACCGAGCAGAAGATGGACGGCGTGCTGACCGCGATCGACCGGATCCGGGACGAGGAGTCGCCCGCGGACGACCCCCTCCCCGCCGGCGCGGAGGTCGACGAATGAACGTCGTCGTCGTCGACAACTTCGACTCGTTCACCTACAACCTCGTCGAGTACGTCTCCGATCAGACGCTCGACGGCGAGGACGACGCGAGCGGGGACCCGGAGCCGATCGACGTCGAGGTGTTCAAGAACACCGCGTCGCTGGCGGCGATCCGCGACGCCGACCCGGACGCGGTTATCATCAGCCCCGGCCCTGGTCACCCGAAGAACGAGCGCGACGTGGGCGTGACGACGGCCGTGCTCCGGGAGCTCTCGCCCGAGGTCCCGACGCTCGGCGTCTGTCTCGGCCTAGAGGCCGCCGTGTACGAGTACGGCGGGACCGTCGGTCACGCGCCGGAGCCGATCCACGGCAAGGCGTTCCCGGTGGATCACGACGGCGAGGGGGTGTTCGCCGGGCTCGACCAGGGGTTCCGCGCCGGGCGGTACCACTCGCTGGCCGCCACGGCGGTCCCCGACGCCTTCGCGGTGACGGCGACGACGGACCACGAGGACGACGAGATCGTGATGGGGATCCGCCACCGCGAGCACCCGATCGAGGCCGTGCAGTTCCACCCGGAGAGCGTGTTGACCGCGGCCGGCCACGACCTGATCCGGAACTTCCTCGAAGCCGTCTGAGGCGGACGTCGAGACCGCGCGGCGACGCGGGCCCTACTTCGCTTCCTCGTCCGCCGACTCCCCGCTCGCCTCGCGGTCGCCCTCCGTCTCCTCTTCGGTGCCGGCGTCGCCCTCCGTCTCCTCCTCGTCGTCTTCGTCGTCCGCGTCGCGTCCGGCGAGCCCGACGAGGTGGCCGACCTCCGGGAGGATTATCTCGTCGACGCCGAGCCGGACCGCCTTCTCGGAGCCGGGGAGACAGAAGACGGGCGTGGCGGAGACGATCCCGGCCGTCGCCCGCGACCCGATGGTCCGCGTCCCGACCTCGGCCTCCGAGCGCCGGCGGAACAGCTCGCCGAAGCCGGGGAGCTTCTTCGCGAAGAGGCCGTCGACCGCCTCCGGCGTCACGTCGTCCGGCGTCACGCCGGTGCCGCCGGTGGTGACGACGACGTCGGCGTCCTTCCGGCGGGCCAATCGGTCTACGGTCCCCTGCACGCTGTCGTACTCGTCCGGGACCAGCTCGCGGACGGCGACCTCGTGGCCCGCGTCCTCGAACGCGGCGGCGACGTGGTCGCCGGACGGGTCCTCGTCGAGCGAGCGCGAGGACGACACCGTCACGACCGCGACCTCGACCGACTCGGCGTCGTGGTGGTGATGGTCGTGGCCGCGGTCGTCATCGTGGTGGTGGTCTCCGTCGTCGTGGTGGTCTCCGTCGTCGTGGTGGTCTCCGTCGTCGTGGTGGTCTCCGTCGTCGTGGTGGTCTCCGTCGTCGTGGTGGTGGTCGTGGCCGCGGTCGCCGTCTTCCCCGCGGCCGCCGTCCGCGTCCTCTCCGCTGTCGCCGCCCTGTCCGTGGTCCGCTTCGCCCTCGCCGTGGTCGTGCGCGTCGCTCATGGCACCACGTTTCCCGGCGACGGTGAAAACACCACCACCTCCGCCCCCCGGACGCGGCGGTCGCCCGGTTCGCGCGCTATCGGACCGACCTAGGGCCAGTCGTCCCGCGACGACTCCTCGGGCGCCTCCTCCTCGTCCGGCTCGTCCGCCGCGAGGATCCACCCCGCGGCCTGGGCCGCGTCCTCGACGTGGAGGAACTCCCAGCCGGTGGCCTCGGCGACCGCCTCGTCCTCGTCGTCGACGCCGACGAACACGTGCCGGTCCGTGTCGAACTGGCCGGCGATGTTCTCCAGGCTCTCCTCGACGCCGCGCGGGCCCGAGAAGAAGTCCTGGCGAACGCGGTGTTTGCGCGTGAAGTTGGTGACGACGTACGTCGGCTTCTCGCTGACCACGCCGACGTACTCCGTCCACTGCCGGGCGTTGTTGAACACGTCGTTGGGGTCCGCGAGCGTCTTCAGCGCCTCCAGCTCGAACGCGAGCGTCATGTCGGTAGATCCGCCACTGTCCATGGATCCGTGTTCGCGCGGCGAGCGAAAACAACTTCGCTTCGGGGGTGGCGTTCGCGGGGGACCGACGTCGCCTCTCCGACCCTCAGCGCGTGCGAACCTGGTAGTAGTCGGTGAACTTCACGAAGTCGCCGTCGTCGAGGTCGCCGTGTTCCGGCGCCGTTCTCGGTCGCCCGGCGAGCTTCCGCACGAGGATCTGTGCGTCCTCGCCGAGTTCGTCGTAGTGACGCACGCGAGCACCCGGCGGGATCCAGCCGGTCCGCCGGAGCCGAAGCCGTCGCCCCGTCTCTCGGAGTGGCATACGATAACGCATGTCATGATTAATCATAAACGTTGCGTCGGTTCCGAGCGAGCGGGTCGAACGAGCGTAAACGGAGCGACCGGAGAAACGGACGGATCGGGGGCGAGCGTCCCGCGTTACTGCTCGGTCGTCGCCGCCAGGTCGTCGACGGAGAAGCCGGGCTCCATGAGGAGATCCGTCTGATCGCTCACGTCGCGGCCCTCGCGCATGAGCTGTTTGAACGCGGACTGCGGGGAGAGGTCGCCGATGAGGACGCCGCCGACGACCTTGCCGTCCTTGAGGGCCACGCGGCGCCACTCGCCCTCGGCCGTGGTCGCCTCGACCGAGTCGTCGCCGATGGTCGGGTGGCCGAACGAGAGGAACGGGAAGTCGAAGTGGGTGATCGAGTACGAGGAGACCCACTCGAACGCCTCGCTGCCGTAGTCGAGCATGTTGCGGGCGGCGATCGTTCCCTGCTCCTTCGCCGAGCCCCACGAGCCGTTCTTCCCCTGCTCGCCGAGGACCAGATCGTTGAACGTGGTGATGTCGCCGGCCGCGAACACGTTGTCGACGTTGGTTCGCATGTACTCGTCGACGGCGATGCCGTTGTCCGTCTCCAGCGGGGTCTGCTCGACGATCTCGGTGTTGAAGTTCAGGCCGATCGCGACGCCCGCGAAGTCGCACTCGTAGCGCTCGCCGTTCGGGTCAACTGCGGCCTCGACGTGGCCGTCGTCGTCGACCTCGAAGTGATCGACGCCGGAGCCGAAGACGGGCTCGACGCCGCGCTCGCGCATCGCGTCGTGCATGATCGACGCGCCCTCCTCGGAGAGCGCGTAGCGCCACCAGCAGTCGCCGCGCATCAGGTACTTCGCCTCGACATCCTGCGCGCCGCAGATGGCCGCGAAGTCGATCCCGAGGAGCCCCGCACCGACGATGACAGCCCGCTCGGCGCCCTCGACGCTCTCTTTGATCCGCCGAGCGTCTTGGAACGTCCAGAAGTGGTGGATCCCGTCCGCGTCCGCGTTCTCGACGGGGAGCTGCTGGGGGGTGCCGCCGATCGCGAGCAGGAGGGAGTCGTACTCGAACGTCTCGCCCTCGTGGGTGTGGACCGCGTCGTTCTCCACGTCGATGTCGACGACGACGGTGTTGAGCCGGAGGTCGACGTCGTGCTCGTCGTACCATTCCTCTTGGTGGATCGAGATCGGCGCCTCGGGGAGCTTCCCCTTCGCGTACTCTTTGATCAGGATCCGGTTGTAGAGGGACTCTCCCTCGTCGGTGAGAACCGTGATCTCGGCGTCAGGCGCTTGCTCGCGCAGCGTCTCGGCCGCGGACGCACCCGCGATACCGTCCCCGACGATCACGTACGAATCGCTCATGTGCGGGCGTTCGGATTCGGGGTTAATGTGGGTTGCCATCCGCACTGATACCCGTGATACACTTGCGCTCGGGGCCGCGGTCGGACTTATTCACCGCCGTGGTCGCCGCC
>NZ_NHOX01000019.1:0-62256 GCF_002252745.1 Halorubrum sp. Ib24
CGGGGACCGCCCTCGCTGCGTCGGTTCGGCACCAGGATATCGTCGTACATACGGCGACGGTGCGACGGGCGGCCACAATACGATGGGGTCTCGCGAATCCGAGGGGGTCATATTCGACCGGGGCCTCGAGGTGGGCGCGGTCCTGAGGGCCGCGCGTCACCGATAGCGGGCCCACCGAAATAATTAAGCAGACTGTTAATTTATCAGTTAGACTATTATATACATACTATAGCGCTGTTCCGGGACCGGCGCTTCGGCGTCGCGGAGTCGGCGCCCGTGACGGCGACGTGCAACGCGGGTCACGAGAAACCAGCGCCGGTCGGACGCCTTCCACCGACGGTTTCCCCGCTGAGTTCTGAACGGACCGTTTCGGCAGTCACTCGAGTATTGACGGCATAACGCGCGTCGGACGGAATATGATCGCCGACTTCGGAATCGGACGGCCCGGCGGTTCCGACCGATCCAGCGGCCCGTCGATGCGATTCTGCTGTCTTTACCGGCCGGCGACACGCTGCTCGACGCGTTCGGCCGCGCGGCTGCGGGTCGGCGCCTTCCGGAGCCGACCGCGAACGGTGACCGATGGCCGATCGACGCAATATAAAAGTAATGATGATCGTATAAGTCTGATACGATGTCGGTGTAGCGGGCGATTCCCGACCCGAACAGCGCGCACGACCCTCTCGCTAGCGGACGTCTCGGTTCGACCGGGTCGCTATCTCGGCGAGGGGCGGGCGGTTCCGGTTTCGCGTACACGGAGCCGTCCGCCTTTCGTTCCTCGCCCACTTCGGAACGGGTGCCGAGCTCCAGGAGCCACGGCCTGACACGGATAAGTTGTTGGAGTACGGTACTCGAACGGGGCCGGGTCAATCTTCTTTTACGCCTTCGAGCAAAGGGGACGGGCCGCGTTTGTGCCGAGCACGTTATTCAGTGGATCGGATCCCGGGGTGGGTGGCGCGTCCTTCTCCCGGAGGGCCTCGCGAGCCGCGCACAGTTCGCCTGGACCATCTCCGCTTACATATTTTCGCGGGTCCTCTCGATCGGTCTCGCGCCGTTTATGATCTATTTCACTTGGAGGAGGGACGTGCGGACGGGACGGGACGAGCCGGGTTCGGGACTGCGCTCGTTCTGGGTGAAGGTGCTCGCCGTCCGGCTTCGTTTATGGGGACGGTCACCGGGATTCCCGGATGAGCTTTCAGTTCGGGGACGAAACTTCCCGCAACCATTCGGGCGTGGCGGATGAGCTCATCGGCGGTCCGCTGGCCTTTTCGGGAGGGCGAAGGATGGCCTTCTTCCTCGAGGCCGCTGTTCCTCGGGCGTTCTGCTGCTTACGGCCGCGGGGCGCGTCCGGGGACGGGGCGTACGCTCTCTCGTCGGTGCTCGTCGGCGTCGGCGCCGGTGGCTTGTCGGGGGTTTCTGGATCCTGATCGTCAACGCGTTGGGATGCAGACGCCGGAGGGGATACGAAATGTTCCCCGGAACGGTGTGTGGATGGAGGCGGCCGGCTCACGGGGACCCAGCGGCCGCGTCCTCACCCGCGCATGCCTTGGAGACGTTCACAGATCAACGGCGTCGCTGATCGCGGTCGCGCTACTGCGGTCCGGCGTCTCCGGCCGTTACATCGTCTGGAAGACCCGCGGGAGTCAGGCGGCGGGAAACACCGCGCGAGCTTGCCGTGGTGATCCTTTGCTCGTCACTTGCGGCCGCTGCAGGCCGTTCCACGGCGACGGCCTCCGCCGTCACGGTCGAGGACACGCAGCCGCGAGTTTCGGCGGGCCATGGAGCGCCCCTAGAGACGGACGAGGCCGACTTGCACCTGCTGGCGTTCCCGGGAGCGAGGTCGACGCGCTCACGAGGCCGACCAACCTCGGTCACGCGTGAGCCTGCCCAGAGCGGCTCGTTCCTCGCCAGCCGGGGCGACTTCGACGCCGGGAGGGTGACCGGTTGAACGAGTACCGAGGAGAACGCCGCCCGTCGCGCTCGTGTTTCTGCGTCGTTCCGCGCGATGGTCGGACTTCGGCTTCCTGGTTCACGCGTGCGCTGTGGGCGGTACCTCACGTACGGCGGCGGCTTCTCGACAGCGACCGCTACCTGAAGGCGATGGTCGCGGCGTCGCCCTCGGATACGCCGCCGCTGCTCACGGGCTGGTACGTCAACCGAATCGGGCCCAGCCGGTGGCGTCATTCAGGGGCGCAACTCAGAACCGGTTTGAGGGGCGTCTCTCGGACGCTGACCGGGGCGGGAGCGACCCTCACGCTGTCGCGTTTCGTCGTCGTCTACCGTCGGCTGTTGACGACGGGCGGCTCGTACGTCTGAAGGGTGGCTGATCCAAGACCGAATCCGAGGCGCTCGCGTTGAACGGAGCCGGAGCGGCAGACAGCTGGCGCGGTCCGCTCCCGGAGGTGAAGCGACGATGACTGAGTCGCTGCTGCCGGTCGACGCCTACTCGTCGCGTCGCTGCCGGAGAATCTGTCGCCGCCGTCAGGTCGCGCTGGGGATGTACGTCGCTCACGGGTCGACTTCGGCATCGGGATGCTGTTACGCGACGCGGACGACCGAACACGAGCGGGAGACGTTCCTGGCGGTTCGTTCGGTCCGGTCTGGGGACGCCAACGAGGTGTGCTTGATCGCCTCGCGACGATGGCTTGCTTGGCGGGCGTTCACCGCGCGTGCTACTCCGCGCTGTTGGCCGACCCATAATCTGCCTCGCGGATCGGGCTCGTCTTCGCGCTGCTGTATCCGGGACTCCGGTCCGGAGCTACGCGAACAGCGCGACGACGAGCGGTGGGAGCGGTACTGTACTACGCGTTCGTCGGCGCAGCGCCACCGCACCGCTGCTGTTCGGTGATGCTCGCGGGTCGTTGGGCGTTCGACGTCGCTGACGCTGTCGCTTCCGGCACTGCTCACCGGCGTCGCCTCGTCGCCGGTCTCGATCGTCACGGGGAGCGGCGTTCCTCGCGGCGAAAAGCGACCCGGACGTGGCGTCGGAACTGCGGGGGTACGGAAACCGCCGCGACGCTGCGATACCTCGGCGTGGACGGTCGCGCTGCTGGCTCCGTCGTCGCGGACCGCGCTGGCGGCGCGCGGAGGCGATACCGCTTCGCGCTCGCGGTGGCGGTCGTTCGCCTTTTCGATCGCCCGGGGTGGCCGGGGCCCTTCTGGGCCAGACGCGGCGGCGTACCGCGGCCTGGCTGTCGAGCGCGCTGACAGCTTCCCCCGCGCTGTGAGCGTGTGCTCGCGCTCCATGCTGTACCGACGCTCTACCCGTCGGACCGGGCTGAGCGTCAAGGGGAGCGGTCGGTCTCGCCGCTGGCGCTGAACTCTGGTGGACCGTCCTCGGTTCCCCGTGTTGCTACGGTATGGTACTTCAAATTCCTCTACGGCGGTGTTCAGCGGCCCCCGTCGAGCCGGAGGTGCGTACGGGAGCTGACCGTCAAGCGTCGGACCGGCGGGACCCCGGACGCGGGATCCCGCTCGCTTCGGCGCGCGGAACGCTCAGAGCAGAACCGTCTCTGAACACCTTCCACCCGCCGTTCCGCAGATAGGGTGGCCCTCGACGCCGTCGCCGCCGACGGTGGTACCCCGGTCGGTACTCCAGGCGGCCGTCGACGGCGGTGAGGTCCGTCGGCAGGATGACGCCGTGAGACGCGCCGGCGTTGCCGTTTCGCGTCGTGGTCTGGGGCGGAAGAGGCGGTCTCCTCCGAGAATGGTGCGAGGCGGGGCGTACACGTCCGGCGTCGACAGCACCCGAACGTCCGCGACGAAGCCGTGCCGTAGCGCCGCGCGACGCAAGTCCCGGACCGTCAGCTTCTCCGGAAGTCGTGGACCGTGACGGCGCGCTGGACGGCGGTCGTGACCGTGCTGGCCCGTCGGGGTTGATCCCGGTGGAGTACGTGTTATCGACCGTGAGGCCGTCGTCCCGCTTGCGTACACCTCGACGGGGAAAGTCGTTGCCGCGGGGCGTCTCCCCTCGACCGTACGCGCCGAGACGGAGGGTCGCGTTTCCCGCCCCGCGTCTCGACGCAGTAATCGTAGTTGAGCTGGCTCGTGCCGCCGACCATCTTACAGGCGGCGCCGCGGAACCGGACCCCGCCTCGGTTCGCGGTGAACCGGCACCCCCAGAGGGTCGTCCCGTGCGCGCGGCCGAGCGGTCGGTCCTGATCCGTCGCCGCCGCAGTTCACGCTTGGCACGTGTTACCAGTCGTGGCCGGAAGGTGCGGAGTCCGGTGTACCGTCGACGAGGACGGCGTGGTCGGCGGTCGAGTAGAAGGTGAGTTCTCGAACGAGGGGCGAAACGGCGGCGGCGCGGAGCCGCAGACGGATCCCGCCGCCGACGACCTTGAGGTCCTTGACGAGCGGGTTGTTCTGGTAATGTCGCCGCTTCCGGGCCGACGACCTCCAACACCGTCTCGTCGTCTCGCCGGCGTCGATGACCGACGCCGAGGGTGGCCCCCCACAGAGGGTGACCTGTTTCTCGCGGCAGTCGAGTTCGATGGGAATGACTCGCCCGCCTCGGGGGCGTCGTGTACGAGGACGTGTGAACGAGACGGTGTCGGCCGTTCGTCGGCGTCCGCACGCCTCCGCGACGTCCCGTAAGCCGTCCGCGCCGACGAACGCCGGCCGCGATGTCGTAGTCGCCCGACGGGTCCGTCGCGCCTTCGTCTGAGACGGCCGTGCGGCCCGTCAGTCTGTGGCGGCGGCGGCATCCCGCCGATCGACGGTCCGATCCGCCGGCGACTTTTCACAACGAGGCCCGCACAGACGCCTGCCGCGGAGTCCTTGCGAAGTGGCGTGTGGTTCTGACCACGAGCGGATCGAGCTCTCCCCAACATTCAAGTACTTTCATAAACTCCGATAAGCGACCGTCTTACCCGGGGTCGGTGGGTCCGCCCCGGTCCGTCGCACCGCGCTCGTCCATCGGGTCAGCCGGGCGACGACGTTACGCCCCGGAACCGACCGGCTGGTCGGCTTTGTCACCGGATAATAACGTCCCTGCTCCCCCCGCACGACGGATGACGTGCGCGCTGATACCGCTCGGTCGAAGCCGCGAGGACACGCGCGCCAGGCTGTCGCGCGCGACGGCGACGCAGCTCCGGCGGGGTTCCCGGCTCCGGCGCTCGCGCCGCCGGAGCCGCGTCTTTTCGCGCGATATTCAGGGACGAGGTCCGGTGGTGCGGCTCCACCCTCCTGCGTCGCGGGCAGGCGTTGGCCAGCCCCGAACCCCTGTACGGGTTGGACATCTCGGAGCGTCTGTCAGCGAGCGACGTCCACGCCTCGTCCTGTGTCGGGCCCCTGGCTCCGGGCGTCGGGGAGCGCTCCCGAGACGAGCGCGAGCGAGATTCCCCGACGGCGGACGACGTGCTCAACCAGTCGTCGTGTATGGTGGTGAGGCGAGGATTCGCGGGTTCAGGAGGGGTGGGGCGGCGAGGCGACGGGCTCGCCGCGGAGACGAAAACGTCGCCAGTCGGGCTGCGATCAGAGATAGCGGCGCAATCGCCGGCCGCGAGACGCCCGCGTGAGCGCGTGCGCGGGGGAACCGGCCCGGTCGCAGCGCGCTCGGCGGGGGTGGTACTCCGGGCGGTCAGCGGAGGGAACGGCGGGCGGAGCGGAGGAGGTATCGCATCGCGAAACCGGAGGAGTGGGCGCGGAGCGCTCTCTCCCTCGGTCGCCGAGCGGCGGCGCCGGGGGCTCGAAACGGCGTCGCTCGCTCCGTCGAGGCGCGGTGTCGCGGCTGCGATGGCGCGAGCACCGACGGCTCGCGGACGCGACGCTCTGCGGTGCCGCACAGCAGGGAGCGCCGTGCAGCGGCAGGTACGTGCGGTCCGGGTGATCGGTGGGCGCTCGTGTTCGGCGTCGTGCGAGCGGGAGTTCGGGCGTCGCCGACGCGGACGACCCGGCGCCGCGTGGGTCGGTCACCCGGACGCCGGGCGCGCGTGGCGTGGACGGCGGACGCGGCCGACGCGACGCTGCTCGTCTCCCACGGCGGGACCGAGTACGTCCCGGTTCCCGCCGGTGGAGCGGCGACGACGCTCCGCCGCTTCGTCGACGACGGCGTCGACGCCGTCGTCGGCCACCATCCCCACGTCCCTCAGGGATGGGAGGAGGCGGACGGGACGCCGGTGTTCTACAGCCTCGGGAACTTCCTGTTCGAACAGCGGCGGCGGCCGAGCACCCGCGAGGGGCTCGCGGTCGAACTCGCGTTCGCGGGCGACACGCCGGTGTCGGCCGACCTCGTGCCGGTCGAGTTCGCCGACGGCCGGGTTCGGGAGATACCGGAGGGCGAGCGCAGGGACGCGCTGCTCGGTCGCGTCCACCGCCTCGGGCGACTCACCGCCGAGGACCTGGAGGCGCACTGGCAGGAGGTCGCCGATCGGGTGTTCCTCCAGCGGTACGCGGGTTGGCTCCGCGAGATCGGGGGCGGAGACCCGGTGAAGGGGCTGTGCAACCCCGGCGATCACCTGCGGAAAGGAGGGCTGTGGGAGGCGGGCGGCCGGGAGTCCGAACTGCTCGTCCTGCTCAACCTGATCCGGAACGAGTCGCACCGCGCCGTCGTCGAGACCGCCCTGGAGCTCCGGACCGGGATCGCGACCGATCGCCGCACTCCGGACGCGATCGAACGGACGCGGGAGCTCCTCGAGGAGACGGAGGACAGGCCGGTCGTCGATCCCCCGTCGAAGTCGCGGCTCAGGGCGGAAGCGCTGGTGAGCCGTCTCGTCGGAGACCTGCCGGGGATCTCCCGTCGTTCGGCCGGCGACGGGGCCTGAGCCGACCGGAACTGAGCCGACGCGGAGTCGGGGTGGTCAGTCCACGACCCGCTCGACGAGCGAGGTGGCCCGGGCACCGACGGGGTCCGGAAGCCCGGCGACGCCGCGTTTCACCTCGTCGAGCGTGACCAGCCGCGTCGCGATCGCGACCGCGACGTAGACGACGAACCCGGTCGGCGGCACGAGCGCGAGCGTCGGGAGGGTCCCCGCTATCGCGTTGGCGAGCGGGTGGATGACCGCCCCGGTCGCGCCGGCCGCGACGGCCACGCGCCCGAGCCGGAGATCCGACAGCGGTCGGTAGCCGAGTCGGCGGGCGCCGGCCACGTGGAACAGCGGGAGCGACCCGTAGCCGACCGACGTGGCGATCGCGGCCCCCTCGATACCGTAGGTCGGGATCAGGAGCGCGTTGAGCGCGACGTTGATCAGCGCCGATAGCCCCGTCGCGGCGATCATCACGCGGAGGTCGCCCTTCGCGTGGCTGACGGCGAGGATCGGGCGAGCGATCGCGAAGCCGATCGTTCCGGGCAACAACAGGAGCAGCGGCGGGACGGACGCGACGTACGCGGGACCGGCGTACAGCGGGACGACGTCCCGCGCGAGAACCGCTAACCCGACGGCGAGGAGCATCGTGAGCACCAGCGTGTACCTCGTGATCGCGCTCGACAGCCGAGTCACCCGTTCGGTCTTCCCCTCCGCCCACAGGTTCGACGTCGACTGGATGATCACCGACTGGAGCGCCCGGGGGACGAACCAGAGGAACTCGGCGATCACGAGGGCGATCTTGTAGTAGCCGACCTGTGCGCTCGCGGTGAACCGCTCCAACATCAACACGTCGACGTGGTACAGCGACGTGAGGAGGAAGATGTACACCACCGAGAGGTGGTTGAAACTGAGGAGCCTCGACCGCGGGAACGACGCCGGCGTCGGCGTGAACACGCTCGCGAGCGAGAGCCGTTTCGAGATGAAGTACAGCGACAGCGCGATCTCGATGACGCGGGCGACGAGGTGCCCGAGCAGCACCCCGAGCACGCCGTAGTCGAAGTAGACGAAGGCGACCGCGAACGCGCCGAACGACACCTTGTGCACGACGCCGATCGGCTCGGAGACGTGCTCCAGTTTGAGCCCCATCAACACCCGGCGCGCGTACTCGCCGAACTGCGAGGCGAACACGAGGAGACCGAGCACGGAGGCGTAGCCCGCGAACTCCTCGCCGAGCGCGGCGTCGACGAGTCCGATCTGCGCCGCGCCCACCAGCAGCGCCGATCCGAGGAACGCGAACAGGGCCGCGAATCGGAAGTAGAAGCCGAACACGTGGTCTTTCCACCGGTCGGCGTCGCGCTCCTCGGAGATGAACTTCCGCGTCCCGCTGTTGACCCCGGAGCTGACGAGTATCATCAGCAGCCCGAACATCGCCATCAGCGTCGCGTACTGCCCGTAGGCGTCCTCCCCGAGAAGCCTGACGAGCAGGGGCGTGATGAACACCGCCGCCGCGACGATGACGAACTTCCCACCGACGACCGAGAGGAACGCGGAGGCGAACGTTCGCTTCACGGGGCGCTCTCGCCTCGACTCGTTTCCCCGTCGGCGAGACCGAACCGGCCCAGCGGGCGTCGACGTCGCCCCGCCCGGCTCCCCGCGAACTCGCGCGTGGCGACCGGAATCGCGTCGCGCGGTCGGCTCGGCTCCGCGGCGGCTCCCGGCCTCGTCGCGCCGTTCGCGGGGGAACGACGCCGTCGTCGTCGTGTCGTGCTCACGGCTGGTCGTGTGCTATCCGCCGTCGGGTCTTTCTTACCCGGCTGCTAAGGTGCCCGGTCCGCGATCGCGGATCGGATCGCCGCCCGCCCGTCTGCCGACGCGTCTCCCTCCCGTCGATCGACCGTCGTCCGGTCGGTCGCTCCGTCGTCCGAACGCCGCCCGCTTCCGAACGTCGACTCGAACTTCGCGACGACGAGGTCCTCGATGACGAGGAGGTCCAGTCCCGTGCCGAAGAAGTCCTTGATCGCTTCGATCGGTTCGGTCACGATCGGCTCGCCGTGATCGTTGAACGAGGTGTTGAGCAGCACCGGCGTCCCCGTCAGCTCCTCGAACTCGCGCAGCAAGCGGTGGTATCGGGGGTTCGCGTCCGCGCTCACGGTCTGGGGGCGCGTCGTCCCGTCCGCGGGGTGGAGCGCCGCCGGTATCTCGTCTCGCTTCTCCGGCTCGACGTCGAAGCTCCTGATCATGAACGGCGCCGCGGTCGCGTCCACGAGGTAGTCGTCGGCCGCCTCCTCGACCATCGAGGGGGCGAACGGCCGCCACTCCTCGCGGTGTTTCACGGAGCGGTTCACCCTGTCCCGCGACGCCTCGCTCCGCGGGCTGGCGAGGATGCTCCGGTTTCCGAGCGCCCGCGGGCCGAACTCGAGCCGGCCCTGGAACCACCCCACGATAGCCCCAGACGCGAGCGCCTCGGCGACGGTCCGCTCTAAGTCGTCGGGTCTGGCGTACGCGAGCTTGTTGGTCTCGATCCGTTCCTCGACGGCGTCGACGTCGTACTCGGGCCCCCAGTACGCCGTCTCCATCGGCTCGACGTCGGTCGGATCCCGGTCGATCCAGCCGGCGCCGAGCGCCAGGCCCGCGTCGTTCGAGGCCGGTTGAACGAACACGTCGTCCACCGACGGGAGCTCCATGACCCGCTTGTTCAGCTTGCAGTTGAGCGCGACGCCGCCCGACAGCCCGACCCGGCCGGTGCCGATCCGGCGACAGTACGCGTCGACGAGGTCAGCGACCGTCTCCTCGAGCAGCGCCTGTGCGGTGTGGGCGAGGTCTTTCTCCCACTGATCGAAGTCGGTGGGCTCCGCCTTCGCGGACCGTCCGAACAGCTCCTCGAGCCGCTCGACCCCGTAGTCGGTCCCCCACCGCCCCGTGAGCCCGGTCACGTCGTAGTCGACGCCGGTGTCGATCACGCTCCGGAGCGCCGACTCGATCGCGGGGTTCTCGTTCCCGTACGGCGCGAGCCCCATCACCTTCCCCTCACCGTTGAACATCCGGTAGCCGAGGAACTCGGTGACGACGGCGTAAAACAGGCCCAGGCTGTTCGGGTGGTCGTACGTCCGTACCCGTTCGAGCCCGTCCGGCGTCCCGTGCCAGACGACGGTCGAGTCGTACTCGCCCTTCGCGTCGATGGTGAACACCGCCGCCTCGTCGAACGTCGAGGGGTGGAACGCGCTCGCGGCGTGACACGCGTGATGGGACCGGAGCGACACGGACGGGACGGGCGTTCCGATCTCCGCGAGGCGGTCGGTGACCTCCGCCTTCGGGAAGTACCGCGCGACCAGTTCCTTTCGGACCGCGTTCGAGAGGTTGTTCAGCTTCTGTATCGCGCCCCCGATCCGGATCGAGTCCCGGAGGTGGTAGCCGAGGATGTTCGATCGGAGCGTCGGGTCGTACGGCAGGACGACCTCGTCGACGTCCGATAGGTCGAGACCGCGGAACTCCAGACACGCCTCGATGGACCGCGAGGGGAAGGTGGCCGTCGCGTGCTTCCGTCTCGTCAGCCGTTCCTCTTCGATCGCGAAGCGGAGCTGACCGTCCTCGAAGAGCGCGGCGCTCGGATCGTGTCGACCGTAGAGGCCGACAGCGGGCTTGAACGAAAGGGTGTACTGCGGCATGTCACGCCCGTCGTCCGCGACACGGTAATTTACCGTGGGGATAAACCCGCGATCTCGGCACCGCCCACCATCGCCGGAGGGCGTCGCGTCGCCGATGGAACGCGCGACCCCGATCGCCCGCGATCAGCGGCCGGCAACGTCGGGGACGCTCGTCCCCGAGTCGCCGTTTCCCGACGACCGGCTATCGGAGATCGACCGCCTCGCCGTCCGCGTAGACGGTCGCGCTCCCGTCGACCGAGACGGACTCGACGACTCCCGTGAAAGCGTAAGAGTCGGGCTCGTTGGTGGTGCGGCCGGTGACGGTGCCGTCGTCGGCGATCGCGTCGTAGCCGTTGCGCGTCGCGCCGTGCGCGGTCGACTTCTCGACATCGCCGTCGACGGTGAACTCGTAGTGGGCCGTCGCGCCGCCGCCGTCGATCGTGATGGTGGACACCCCGAGGAACGCCGGTTCGATCCGGTCGCCGTTCAGCGAGACGGCGACGTCGCCGTCGGCCTCGAAATCGAGAACGGGCCCGGAGAGGCGGTAGGAGTCGGGTTCGTTAGTGGTGCGGCCGGTGACGGTGCCGTCGTCGGCGATCGCGTCGTAGCCGTTGCGCGTCGCGCCGTGCGCGGTCGACTTCTCGACGTCGCCGTCGACGGCGAACTCGTAGTACGCCGTGGAACCCCCGCCGTCGATCGTGAGCACGTCGGCGCCGACCGACCCCGCCTCGACCGCGTCCCCGTCGACGGTCACGTCAACCGGCGCGTCGGCGTCGAAGTCGACGACGTTCCCGGTGAACCGGAAGGAGTCGGACTGGTTCGTCGTCCGGCCCGTGACGACGCCGCCGTCGATCCCGTCGTAGGCGTTGATCTCGGCTCCGCCGGCTGCGGACGACGTCACGGCGCCGTCGACGGCGAACTCGTAGCGGGCGGTCTCGCCTCGGCCGGTGACCGTGATCGTCCGCTCGGGTCGCGTGATCAGGCCGTAGTTCCGCAGGTGGCGCCACACGGCGGCCGACGTCCACGCGACCTGCCGGGCCATCGACAACCCGTTGTACACCGTTTCGAAGATGATCGACGGCGTGTCCCGGTCGGCGCCGATCTTGTGTTTGAGCATGTCCGCCGTCCCGTCGACGCTGGACGAGCCGGTGAACGCGTACGTCGGCATCGACGCCGGAACGTACTCGTCGTTGAGGAACGCGCGGACGTCCGCGGCCTGGTCCCTGGCGTCGCCGGCCCGCGTGGGAAACACCGCCTGTCCGACGCCCTCGTCCTCGCTGTGGATCCCCCGAGAGCTGTGGAGGTCCCAGACGAAGTCCGGGTCGTGTTCGACGACCACGTCGTCCCAGATCGCCTGCGCCAACCTGCTTTTCGGCCGTTCGCCCGCCGGGAAATGCCGGTTCAGGTCCCAGGTGCCCCACGGCCGGTGGCCGGCCTCGATGGCCGGGACGTTCGCTCGGGGGAGGACGACCAGCGTCCCGGCGTCGATCCGCCAGTCTTTGATCCGCTCCGCCGCCCGGTAGCCGCACGCCTCGTTCCCGTGGAGACCGCCGACGACGAGGACCGTCGGCCCAGAGGCCGCGCCCTCCGTCACGTAGACGTCCGTCTCCTCCTCGGTTCCCGTCCTGATCGAATAGCTCGTTCGATCGGACGCCGCGGCCGCGCCGCCCGCCGCCCCGAGCCCGCAGGCCGCGGCCGCGGCGGCACCGATTCCCCTGAGGACCGTCCGCCGCGTGCTGTGCAGTTCCGCCGTCCGCTCACTGATTGCCGAGTTCATCTGTCTCTGGATGGATCCATCCGAACGACACACATATACTATTTCTAACATTTAGGGAAGCGGGTCCCTCACCTCGCGGTAAGCGATCGGCGCGCCGCGGCGGCCGGAAGCGAGCGGTGCTCGAAACCGTCCGTCGAGCGGGGCCGGCATTAGACGGCCGATAATTAACCCCCTCGCGGCCGTCGGTACCGTATCGTGGTTCCGCGTTACCGCCGCGTCCGACCGGGCCGCCTCGAAGGAGTCGGCCTCGTCGGCCAATTCGGTGGCATCGGCGCGCTTCGACGACACGCCTGCCGATCGCTCGGCCGAGACGGTGGTGACGAGCCGGGATGAGACAGGACGTCCCGATCGCCCTCCTCGGCCTCGTCGCCGGCGCGGCGATGCTGGCGGTCAACCTCGTCGTCTCCCACCCGCTGGCGAAGACGATCCCGCTGACGGTCATCGCCGCGTGTTCCGTCTACCTCCTCGCCCGGTGGCGGCCCGACGCCGACCGACCGACTGCGGCGCTGTTCGGCTATCCGCAGGTCGGCCTCGCCGTCGTCCTCTTCGGCGTCGCGCTGCTCGTCGCGCTGTCGGCGCTGACCGGCGGTCGCTCGGTTCCCTTCTACGTGATCGCCAGCCTCCTCGGTACCGTCGTCCTCCTGCAGCTCTACTTCACGCCCGAGGAGTTTCTCCACCCGCCCGCGCTGCTGGCCGAGGTGGTCCTCCTCGTCGCCGCGCTTCGGTTCCCGGCGCTGTACGCGGTCCCCGGCTACACCGGCATCGACGTCTGGATTCACGTCCCGGACATGACCCGACGCCTCGTCGAGACGGGCAGCGTCGCCGGGATGGGCGACTCGAAATACCTCGGCGCGCCCCTGTATCACCTCCTTGTCGCCGTCACGTCGCTGTTCGCCGATGTCCCGCTCCGCGCGGCGCTGTACCTCTCCGTCGGGACGGCGCTGGTCGCCTCCTTCGCACTGGTGTTCGCCGCAACGCGGTACCTGACCACGGTCCGGTGGGCGCTGTTCGCGATGGCGCTCTACGGGCTGGCGGGGTACGTCACCCGCTGGAGCATCCACCTCATCCCGACGAGCATGTCGATCGCCATCTTCCTCGGGATCGTCTTCCTGTTCGTCAGGCGGTTGGAAGGAGTCGCCTCCCTGCGAGACGACGCCGCGCTCGTCTTCCTCTTCCTCGCGCTCGCGTTGACCCACCAGCTGTCGTCGGTCATCGTGTTGACCGTTCTCGGCGCCGCGCTGCTCGCCCACGTCGCGTACGTGTCACCGGTGTTCCCGCTCGCGAGAGCCTCCGGCGGTCGGGGCGTCACCGCCGGGACCGCGACGACGTTCGGCGTCGCGACGGCGACGCTATTGGGGTACGTCGTCTTCAACTCAGGGCTCCTGTCGTTCGTCTGGAGCCAGACCCCGTACTACGGGGAGACGCTACTCAACGGCGCCGTCACGAGGATGCGAGAGAACGTCGCGACGCTCTCGGCGGGCGGAGGGGCCCCCGAGCTCGGCGAGGACGTCGGGGGCCCGGACGCGCTCCCGTATCAGTCGCTGCTGACCTACCTCGACAGGCTGGGATTCCTCCTGCTGCTGTTCGGAACCACGGTCGGGACCGCCGTGACGACGCGGGCCGAACGACTCCGGGAAGCGACCGCGGTCCTAGTCGGGTGGGTGGCGGCGCTGCTCGCTGTCACGCTCGTCCCGCCGCTGTTAGGGATCAACTCGCTCCTGCCCGGTCGCTGGTACCCGTTCCTGTACGTCGGGATGGCGATGCTCACGGCCGTCGGGTTCGGGTACCTCCGCCGCGACTTGGCGGCGCCGGCGTTCGTCGCCGTCGCGGTCCTGTTCGCGCTCGTCTATCCGGGGGCGATGATCCTCTCGACCCAGGCGACGCCGGACGCGCCGGCGTTCGACGAGCACAACGTGAAGTACAGCTACACCGAGTCCGAGCTCGCCGCCGCGGAGACGCTTATCGAGCGCACGACGATGGACGGCGGCGGACCGATACACGCCGACCACCCGTACGTGCTGACGCTCAACCGCCTCGGCGACGTGCGGTTCGGCGTCGGAACCGTCGGCGAGAACGGGACGATCTCGGACGACAGGGCGATCTATCGGTCGTATCAGTCGTCGGACGCGCCCGTGTTCAACGTCGGCGGGGAGCAGCGCGTCCGACAGCTTCCCGAGGACGCCGTCTGCGGGCCGACCAGAGACAGGGTGTACACGAACGGCGACCTCCACTTCTGTCCGCGATAGCGGGCGTGCGGTCGCCGGCGGACCGCGGTCGCTTCCGTCGCCGATCGGTCGCGACCGTCGCGGTCGGCGGCGCGCGGTCGCCTACCCCTCGACGGTCACGTCGAGGTGGACCGTCCTGTACGCGCTGTCGGCGGACGGCTCGTTCGGCACCTCGCCGTCGTACAGCAGGACCCGGAGCCGCAGGTTCTCGCCCGTCATCGACGGCGTCGCCTCCGGTTCGATCCGCACCGTCTCGCCGTCCGGGACGGTCGCCTCGAAGCGCCCGATCTCGTCTTCCGCTTCGACGGTCGTCCCGTTCGAGGACAGCCGTTGAAGCGTGACCACCCCGGTGTACTCCGCGCGGTCCCCTTCGTGATTCGCGACCGCGACGGTGACGGGGACGGACTCGTCGCCGGCGTACT
This sequence comes from Halorubrum sp. Ib24, assembly GCF_002252745.1. Classification (NCBI taxonomy): domain Archaea; kingdom Methanobacteriati; phylum Methanobacteriota; class Halobacteria; order Halobacteriales; family Haloferacaceae; genus Halorubrum; species Halorubrum sp. Ib24. The sequence continues at coordinate 14,812 of NZ_NHOX01000019.1, forward strand.
CCGTCTCGAACCCCTCGGCGACGAGTTCCCCGTCCTCGTTCTCACTGAGCAGGTACAGCTCCGTGAACGACTCGTTTCCGGGGTCGGCGACCGCGGTGAAGCCGACGCTCGCGACGAGCAGCAGTACGCCGGCGGCGACGAGCGCGTTCAACAGCAGTTCGGCGTCGTTCTGCGGGGCGAACGGCGAGGTGGAGCGCAGCGACGCGGACTGCTTGCGGAGGAAGCCGTCGACGGCGGCGAGGGATCCTCCGCCCTCGACCCGGAACTGCCGGTCCGCCGGCAGGCGGAGCCGAGCGACGGTGGCGGCCACGGCGAACACGCCGATCCAAGCGACGACGAGGCCGAGGACGGGTTCTCGGGAGACGCCGAGGCCGGTGACGTCGGCCGCGAACGCGAGCAGGGGGACGACGCAGACGCTCAACAGCACGGAGAGGACCGCCCGTTCGAGACCGTCGAGCGCGCGCGCACGGTCCGCGTCGCGCTCCGTCGCCGCGCGGCCTGGGTACAGCGTCGCCGCGAGGACGTACCCCGGCAGGAACAGGACCATCGCGATACCGAAGAGGACTCGGAGCGGTCCGAACCCGACGTCGGTCGCGATAGCCCAGGCGGCGACGGCGCCGAGCAGCAGCACGAGCACGAGGTCGGCGAAAGAACGAAATCCGTTGCCCATCGTAAGCGTCCGTCTCTCGGCGCCGGCGACGTATCTATATCGGGAGCGTAAACCCGACTCTCGGTCGGTCCGCCTGGGCGAGTCAGACGTCTGTGACGAGCTCCCCGTCCGCGTACACCTCCACCGGTCCGGCCGCCTCGAACGAGGACGCCACGCCGATACAGCTGTACGAGTCCGCTTCGTCGGTCGTGCGGCCGGCGACGGTGCCGTCCGAGCGGACCTCGTCGAAGTCGTTTATCGTCCCCCCGTAGGCCGTGGACTTCGCGACGCTGCCGGTCACCTCGAACTCGTAGCGGACGGTCTCGCCCTTCCCGACGACCGTCAGGACGTTCGGCCCGATAAGCTCGGGGGGAACCGACTCCCCGTTGATCGCGACATCCACGTCGTCGGTCGCCTCGAAGTCCGTAAGGACGCCGTCGAAGGCGTACGCGTCCGGCTCGTCAGTCGCCCGCCCGGTGACGGTGCCGTTGTCGGCGATCGCGTCGCCGTCGTCAACCGCCGCGTCGCCCGCGGCCGATCTCTCGACGTCGCCGTCGACGGTGAACTCGTAGCGCGCCGCCGAGCCGCCGCCGCCGATCGTGATGCGGTCCCCGTCCGTCGGCGGGGCTTCGGCGGCCCGCCCGCCTCGCCGCCGGCGGTCCCGGCCGCCTCGCCGCCGTCGTCACCGACCGCGTCGCCCTCGGTCGGCCACGCACAGCTCCCGTCCGTCGAGACGCCGTCTCTGTCGACCGACGAGTCGCCGTCGAGGACGATCGCTTCGCCGGGCACCGACACCGTCGAGTCGCTGACGACGTTGTCCGCGCTGTCGTGGAAGACGATCCCGGCGCGGTCTTCGCCCGACTGCTCGACGCAGACGTTCCTGAGCTCGTTGTCGTCGCGGGCGAACTCGACCGGCGCCACGCGGTCACCGGCGCCCGTGATCACCGTGTCCTCGATCGTCCGGCTCCCCACCTCCGCCTCCGTCGCCGGGTCGACGTGGATCGCGTAGCTCGTCCGCGTGCCGCCGGAGCCGACCGTCGTGTACCGCGGCCCCACGTGGATCGCCGTGTCGCGGACAGTGAACGACCCGCCGCTGAACGCGCCGACGACGCCGCCGGTCCCGCGGCCGCTGATCATTCGGATCTCGCAGTCCTCGATCGCGACCGGTCCGGGGCCGTCGGCCACTCGGACGGCGCGGCAGTTCCCGTAGTCATCGGGCGGGTCGTCGACCCTGAACGTCGCGCCCGTCACGGTGCTTCCGGGCGCGCCGAGCCGAACGCTCGCGACGTTGTTGTTGCGGTAGAGCCCGCCGTCGACGTGGACCGCTCCCGTCCCGAGCGAGCCGTAGACCCCGTTGTTCGCGAACAGCTCGACGTGGCAGTCCCGGTAAGTTATCTCCCCGACCGGATCCGTGTAGATGCCGACGCTGTCGCCGCCGTCCGCGGCCCGCAGCCTCTCGACGGTCCCCGTTCCGTCCGCCTCGATGACCCGGAACCCGAACGCGGCCGTGCCGGCGTCGTGGTGGCCGCGTTTCGTCACGTCGCGAACGACGAGCCCGTCGTACGCGTGAACGGTCAGCGACGAGCCGACGCCCTCCCCGGTGTTGTCGATGACGAAGTTCTCGACGCGGACGTCCCGGTTGTTCGTCCCCGCGATCCACGTGCGCGGGTCGTACTCGTCGCCGGGGACGAGGACCGCCTCTCCGGTCCCGACCATCGCGAAGTTCGTCAGTCCGTACAGGGTGAGGTCGTTGACCCTGTATCGCCCCTCGGGGAACTCGATCCGTGTGTCGTCGCCCGCGTGGTCCGCGAACACGTCGTCGATCGGCTCGGTCCCCGTGTCGTCCGCGCCCGCCTCGACGATGTCGACGACCTCGACGTGATCCGAAGCGACGGCCGTTCCGCCGGGGACGGCGGACGCCGCGACGCCCGCCCCCACCGTCTTGATGATCCCTCGGCGATGCAACAGCGAACGCGTACCCTCTTCAGACATCGTGCGGCCACAGACGCCTGTGCGGGATGGTAATCGTTCGCGTAAATCGGGGGTGTTCCGCCGCCCGCTCCGCCGCTCACATCGGCTGTGTGACAGCCGTCGCTTATCGGTTTGCTAATCGGTCCGGACGCCGCGGTTTCACTCGCGGGCGGCGCCGCGGAGCCGGTCCGAGCCGCGCAGGCAGGCGCGACCGACGCCGGCCCCCGCGACGGCGACCCCGTAACTGCAGAGCAGAAACGGGGGCCAGTAGAGCCGGAACGCGAACTGGGGGACGACGCGCTCCCCGACGACCGTGAGCGCGACGAACAGCGCGTATCCCGGCGCGGCGAGCGGCGAGTGCAGCCGCGCGTCGAGCGTCCCGAGGACCAGCGGCACCGTGAGCAGTGAAAAGAGACACACCACGCCGGGTCCCGCGACGACGGTCCACCACGTGCCGCGGTCCGCAATCGCGTCGTCACGGTCCGCAATCGCGGCGTCGCGGTCCGCTCCCGGCCCTCCGTCGCTCTCGCTCGTCACGTCGCCGCCTGCGGTCGTCATATCGCCGACCCCCGTCGTTCGATCCCGTGCCGGGACAGCAACCGTTCGGCGATCAGCTCCGTCCACCGGACCTGCGTGTCGACGTCGAGGTAGAACTCCGTGAGCTCGACGAGCACGCCGGCGGTGTCGAGGTCCGCGCTCACCTTGTGGATCAACAGGGGAGACGTCCCCCCCAGCGTGTTGCCGCGCCGGAACCGGTGGGCCCACATCGACGCCGGGACCACCGCCTCGTTCACGCGGTCGGCGACGGCGTCCGCGTCGCTCGTCGCGCCGCCGGCCGCGGTCGGAAACAGCGCCTGCCCGACCCACCGGCCGTGCGTCCCGTAGATCCCCCGCGACCGGTGGAGGTCGACGACGACGTCCGGGTCCGCGGCGGCGACGAGTTCCCAGAGACTCCGCGCGAGCGGCGTCTCGGGCTCCCCGCCGATCGAGAACTGTCGGTTGAGGTCGCCGTCCGGCCCCTCGCGCTCGTTCCGGCGAACGGCGACGACGTTCGCCCACGGCACGACGACGACGGACCCGTTCGTCACCTCCCACTCAGCGATCCGTTCCGCGGCCCGATAGCCGCTCACCTCGTTTCCGTGGACCCCGCCGACGACGACCGCCGTCGGCCCGCTGTCGTCGGAGCCGACCTCGAAGTAGGGGGTTTCCCGTCTCGTCCCCGGGCGCACCGCTCCGGTCTCGACCGTCGTCTCCGCCGCCGGCGACGGCGGGCGCGGCTCGGGATCGTCGCCGGTCGTCGCACCGCGCGTTGCACCGACCCTCGCACCGCGCGTTGCACCGACCGTCGCGCCGGCCACCACGGAGCCCGCTACCGTCGCTCCCGCGGCGAGCACCGCCCGTCGTTTCATGTCCGGTTCACGCCCCCACAGACACGTTATTACAGCGATGGTAACCCCGGTGCGGCGGTGATCGAGGTCAGCGATCGCGCTCCGCCCGGTCCGCCGTCAGTCGCCGAACAGCCGGCGGCCCCGCGTCCGGGCGGCCTCGATCGCGTCGGGCAACGGCGGCGTTCCGTCCGCCGTCCACAGGGCCACGGTCGCGAGGAGCGTCGCGGCTTGCACAGCTACGTACGGCGTCGGATCGAGCGTGACGATCGACGCGAGGTACTCCGCGAAGTAGTGATCGAAGCCGGCGCCGAGGCTGACGTGACCGTCGGGCGGGGCGGATCCGAGCGGCCAGAGGAGGCGGTCGGCGACGAGTGCGCCGCTCCGAACGCTCGCGGGCAGCAGGTCGCCGAGCAGGTGCGACGCGTACCCGACCGCGAAGCCGTCCGCCGCCGCCGAGCGGTCCGCGTTCCGCGAGAGGGCGACGACGCCGACGAGCAGCGGAGCCGCGACGAACACCGAGTGCCCGAGCGCGGACCCCGTGGCGAACACGTCGAACTCCCACGCGAGCGGCTTATCGATCACGTCCGGAAGGACGGCCGCCGTCGCCATCGCGACAGTCGACGTCGCCTCCGGTGACTCCCCGTGTCTGACGCGCGTGTACGCCGAGTAGAGCAGATAGCCGAACGCGACGTGTTCCCATGGCCACATCGATCGCCGTTGGGCCCTCCCTCCGAAAAGTACGGCTTTGGTAATCCGATTCCGACCCGCGAGGCCGGAGACCGCTCCGGAATCGGACGGTATGATCGGTCGTTTACCACCCGCATAATAAGACCGGTTACGATCGAATTATCGACCGTGACGGGAGACGGAACCGACCGAGACGTCGAGCGGCTCACGGAGGCGATGAACGTAATCTCAAAGAAATGGCATCCGGTCATCGTCCAGCGACTGTTCACCGACGGGTCGCTACGGTTCAGCGAGCTCCAGGAACGCCTAGAGGGGATCTCGTCGAAAGTCCTCACCGAGAGCCTCGAGGAGCTCGTCGACAACGGGCTCCTCGACAGGACCGTCGTGAGCGAATCCCCGAAACGAGTCGAGTACAGCTTGACCGACGACGGGCGGGATCTGCAGTCGATACTCTCCTCGCTGGCCTCTTGGGGGGAACGGTACCTCGACCCCGACCCGACCGTCCTCGTCGTCGACGACGACCCGCGGCTCGTGGACATGTACGCCGGCTGGTTGGAAGAGGAGTACGAGGTCAAACGGGCGTATCACGGGGAGGGCGCGCTCTCTGAGCTGTCCGAAGACGTCGACGTCGTGCTGCTCGACCGCCGGATGCCCGGCATGTCCGGGGAGGACGTCCTCGCACAGATACGCGACTGGGGGTTCGACACGCGGGTGATCATTCTCACCGCGATCACTCCCGACTTGGACATCCTCGACATGTCGTTCGACGCGTATCTCACGAAACCGGGATCGAAAGAGCAGCTCACGCAGATGGTCACGGACGTGTTGACGAGGGACTCCTACGACGACAGGACGCAGGAGTACCTGGTGTTGAACGCGAAGCGAGCGCTGCTCGAAAGCGAGTTCGTGGCGACGGAGCTGGCGCGTGACGACCGCTACGAGCAGCTGCTCGACCGACTGGCGACGCTCGAGTCGGAGATCGACGACCCGACCGAGGGGCTCGACGACGCGGACCGGCTCGTCGCGACTCTGGAACCGGACGGCGACTCATGACGCGGTCTCATCATCTCACAACAACGCATGACTGACGATACGGCTCTATCCGTGCTGCTGATCGAGGACAATCCCGCGGACGCGCGAATCGTTCGGGAGCAGTACAAAACGGCGAAGGAGACGGGTCTTTTCGCACGCGTACTCGATAAAAGCGAGTTCGAGAGCATCCGGTTTACCCACGAGGAGGACCTCGACCGAGGAACGGCACGCCTCCGTGAGGGAACGTACGACGTCGTTCTCCTCGATCTCCAGCTTCCCGACAGCGAAGGCGCCGAAACGGTCGACGCCGTGGTCGACGTCGACCCGAACGTCCCCGTCGTGGTTCTGACCGGGATGCCGGAACAGCGGCTCGGCGGTGAAGCGATTTCGAGAGGGGCGCAGGACTACCTCGTGAAAGGGAAGCTGACCCCCGAACTGCTGCTTTTGACCCTCCAGTACGCGATCGAACGAAAAAAGCGGGAACGAATTCTCAGACGACGCTCGGATCGGCTCGCGATCCTGAACCGCCTCACCCGCCACGACGTTCGAAACGACGTGAGTCTCATCGTCGGTCGGGCCTCGGAGCTGACCGATCACGTCGATCCGCGCGGGCAGTCGATACTCGAGGAGATCAGACAGTCGGGCAACCACATCCTCGAGTTGACGGATATGATCGGTCAGGCCCTCGACGCGATGGCCGACGATCAGGACCCGCTCGGCGACGTGAACCTCGAGGCGCTCCTCGAGAACGAAGTCGAGAAGGCGACCCGCCTGCACGGGGGCGCGGAGGTGACGCTCGGGTCCGTCCCCGAGGCGTCCGTCAAGGCGAACGAACTCCTCTCGTCCGTCGTCGCGAACCTCGTCAACAACGGGGTGGTGTACAACGACAAGGAGACGCCGACCGTCCACGTCGACGCGGTGGCCGAGGGCGACACCGTCACGATCAGGGTCGCCGACAACGGGACGGGGATCCCGAAACACCGGCGCGAGGCCGTTTTCTCCGAACGGACGAACGGGGCCGAAAGCGCGGGACTCGGCGTGGGGCTGACCCTCGGCCACCAACTCGTCACTCAGTTCGGCGGCGAGATGTCCATCGAGGACAACGACCCCGACGGGACGGTGTTTCTCGTCTCGCTTCAGCGGGCCGAGGCCTCGGCCGGCCTCGTGTGAACTCCGTCGAGACAGTCACGGCGGTCGTCGCGGTCCGCCCGTTCGCCGGCGAGAGTATTCCCTGACGCGTGGCCGCGTCGCCTCCCCGACTGGCTATCGACGGGGACGCGACGCAGACGTTCGAGGAACCACCGTCTATCGGAGGCTGGACTCGCTCCTCGAAGAAAAAGTGAATTCCCGCGCGACCCTCGCCGCCGCGTCGGTTATCCTTCGGTTTCGCTGTCGGTCTCGTTGCCGGTTTCGCTGTCGGTCTCGTTGCCGGTTCCGCTGTCGGTCTCGTTGCCGGTTTCGCTATCGGTCTCGTTGCCGGTTCCGCTGTCGGTCTCGTTGCCGGTTCCGCTTCCGCTTTCCTCGTCAGTGCCGGTGCCGCTCTCGTCGTCGGTGCCGGTCCCGCTCTCATCGTCGGTGCCGCTCCCGCTCTCATCGTCGGTGCCGCTCCCGCTCTCGTCGTCAGTGCCGGTGCCGCTTTCGTCGTCGGTGCCGGTGCCGCTTTCGTCGTCGGTGCCGGTGCCGCTTTCGTCGTCAGTGCCGGTGCCGCTCCCGCTTTCGTCGTCGGTGCCGGTGCCGCTCCCGCTTTCGTCGTCGGTGCCAGTTCCGCCGTCGGTGCCGGTTCCGGTTCCGCCGTCGGAGCCGTTTCCTGTCCCGTCTGACGGCCCTTCCGGTTCGTCCGAACAGCCGGCGAGGCCGACGACTCCGGCCGCACCGACGAGGCTAACGAACTTCCGGCGATCGAGTTCTTTTCGTACCATGGGTTGAACCCATCGACCCATCCGTGCTCCTTGCCCATTGCTACGAGTCAGGTAAGCGGATAATCGCGCTGTTAATGATCAGCGGGACGGTGAAACCCGGTGTAACTGCGCGGTACGACGGTCGAAACGGCGATGGGCCGCGAACGACTGGTGTCGGTTCCGAGGCGACGGCGCTCTCGGTCGACGAGCCGCGGTCCAGCCGTCCGAATCGACCGGTTTTGCACGTCGGCGACCGGTCGAACGCGCACGCGGTTTCCCTCGTCTTACCGCGGGGTAACCGAACCGGTTACGCGAGTGTTGTCAGAGGTATATGTAGTTGGTCGTCCCGGTTTCTCGTACAGATGAGCAACAGTCGGATATCGTCCGGACGTCCGCAGGCAGAGTTCCCCGCCGAGCGATCGACCCCCACGGAGCCGTCAGTGGACCCCACGGATCGGTCCGTCGGCGAGCGGGCACGCCGGGCGGCGATCCAGGTCTGTAAGGGGTACCGAGCACACGACGACCGCGCCCGGTCAGCCGCGGTCGACGCGTTCGCGTTCGTCGATGACGCGCAGTTCGAACACCTCGACGCGGCCGAAGCCCGCTCCGCGGCGACCGCGCTCGTCGACGCCCTCTGGGCTAAAGACGACGTCGAGGGGTCGTTCGTTTCCGACGGCGTCGTCGAACGGCCGGCCGCCCTCTCGGCCGCCGAGTGGGACGACGTCGAGTCGCCCCTGCGTCGCCGCGCCCGCATCGTCGGAATGGACGAGGCGTACGGTCGACTGACGACCGAGAGCTGGAAACGGCACAAAGTCGGCGGAGAGTACTCCCGCCCCGCGCTGGAGGCCCAGCGCATCGAGGTCGCCGCCGCGATCGGAACCGAGGAGTATCCGACCAAGGACCGCGCGGGCCGGAGCGGCTTCGGCGAGCTCCCGGCGAGATACCTCGTCGCGATCGAGCTTCACGACGACCGGAACAACCGGTCGTCAGATCGGGCCATCGACGTGATGACGCCGTACTTCGAGACCATTCTCGCGGCGCACGAGGGCGACGATGTCTGACTGCTCGCCGGACACCCACCTCGTCGCGGCGAGGGAACTGCTGGTCGCGGTCGGACAGCGACACCCCCACATGCCGTCGGAACAACGGGCGCTCGTTCAGGAGGCGATCGAACACGTCGACCGGGTGCAGGACGCCAGAGGGCGAGATCGATGACCGGCGAGGACTCGGTGGGCGACCGGCCTGCTCCAGCCGACGAGACGAACATGGACTGGCCCGTCTTCAGCATCCGCCACACGTACTGTCCGGAAGACGTCGCTCCGAGCGTTTCCTTCGAGCCGAACGAGCTCGTGATGTACGACACGTCATCCGACATCGACGGTCGCTGGATATCCGCGTCATACGGTTCTCACACGCCGATATCAGACGTTCGGTGATCCGACCCGCAACCGCCGACGCCGGGCGCGCGTCTGCGACGGGTTCCACTGGCGGAGTTTGAATTTCGGCGTCGTTATCGACTCACGGTGTTGTTTTCCACTCTCGACGGCGTTGTCGACTCTCGGCGGCGTCGCTGACTCACTTCGTTCGCCCCCGACAGAGCCCGCTATTCGACCACGAAGATAGCGCCGTCGGCCCGAATTTGGAGCGTGAGGTCGGAGACGACGAGAGACAGTTGCGCGTCTTCGCCGCCCGCCTCCGACGTGAACAACCGATCGAGCGCGTCGGGATCGACGATGCGCTGTATCCCGACGTCGAACTGCTCCGGTCGCCGATCGGTGACGATGGCGACCGCGTGCGTGCACCGCGTGAGTTGCTCCTCGTCGGCACGCCAGTCAGGCGGGAACCGGTGGACGTACTCGTCCTCCGACGGAGAGGGAGGCCCGTGATAGTTGGGATCCATACCCGAAACATCGGTTCTGTTCTTGTTAATCTTTGCCACCGTACAGGTAACCGCCCCGGTGACTTCGTGGTAACGACCCCGATTCGGCGTCGGTTCGTCGCCGTTTTCGGCGCGAATCCGACGAAACTGGATGCAATCCGCTCGAACCGATTCCCATAATTATAACAGCACGTCACCTAAGACAGAGCCGAGTCACGCAGGTGGCTGTTGGTCGACATGGACAAGGACACCACTCACTCCGGGACGGTGCTGATCGCAGAGCACCATTCGCCAACCATCCGTCTCCTCGAGCTCGCGTTCGAGGAGGTCGCACCGGAAGTCACCGTCGAGTTCGTGAACACGGGAACCGCCGCGATCGAACGGCTGGCGAGCGTCGAAGACGACGCCAGACGCCCGGAACTCGTGCTTCTCGATCTCAACCTCCCGCTGAAAAGCGGGCACGACGTCCTCAGATGGCGTATGGGCTCGGACGACGTCGGCAGAATCCCGGTCGTCGTCGTCTCGGACACGTCGGACCCCACCGCCGCACGTCTGTGTTACGATCTGAACGCCCAGGCGTTCATCAGTAAACCACAGGGCTGGGAGGGGTTCCTCGACCTCACGAGCGTGCTCGTGAAACACTGGTTCCAGTACGCGGAGAGCCCGGCGATCCAGTTCCCCTCCGACGGCGCGCAATCGGAATTCGAGCCGACGGAGCGGTGAGCCACCGGACCGACGACAGCGCTCGCGTCTCCCGAGCCGCCTCGTCGACCGCGACCGGAGGCATTAGATCCCACTTAAGTATGGGAGCGACGCGACTACCGCGGCACTGAATGCAAGTCATCGTCCTAGCGGCCGGTCGCGGCACCCGGATGCGTCCCCTCACCGAGAACGTCCCGAAGCCGATGCTGCCCGTGGGGTCGGCTCCGATGGTGGAACGCGTCGCGGAGGCGGCCGTCGACGCCGGCGCGGAACGGCTCGTCTTCGTGGTCGGCTACGAACAGGCGTCGGTCCGCGAGCACTTCGGGTCGCGTTACGAGGGGGTTCCGGTGACGCACGTCGAACAGGACGAACTGCTCGGCACGGCGGACGCCGTGCGGGCCGCGGCCGACCACGTGGAGGGTCAGTTCGCCGTCCTTAACGGCGACAACATGTACGACGCCGAGAGCCTCCGCCGGCTGTTCGACTCCGGCCCGGGCATCGGCGCGTACCGCGTCGAGACCCCCTCGAACTACGGTGTCCTCCGGACGCGCGGTGACGCGGTAGAGGGGCTCGTCGAGAAACCGTCCGACCCGCCCTCGGACTTGGTGAACGCCGGCGCGTACGTGTTCCCGGCGGACGCGACCGCCCTCCTCGACGTTCCGAAGAGCGAGCGCGGCGAGTTCGAGCTGACCGACGTGGTCAATCGCGTCATCGACGACCGGCCGGTGTCGTTCGTCGAGTTCGATCGATGGAGCGACGTCGGGCGCCCGTGGGAGCTCCTCGAAGCGACCGCGTCGGAACTGGAGCGGCAGCCGCGGCGGCTCGACGGCTCGGTTCATCGGGAGGCGACGGTCTCCGGGAACGTCGTCGTCGAACCCGGCGCGTCGGTGAAACGTGGAGTCACGATCGAGGGCCCCGTCCGGATCGGGGCCGGGAGCACCGTCGGGCCGAACGCATACCTCCGCGGCGCGACGTATCTCGGCGCCGACGTCCGCGTCGGGAGCGGCGTGGAGATCAAAAACAGCGTCCTCATGGCCGGGACCGCCGTCCCGCACCTCTCGTACGTCGGGGACAGCGTTCTCGGTCGCGACGTCAACCTGGGTGCCGGAACGAACGTCGCGAACCTCCGACACGACCGTGAGCCGGTGAAACACACGGTGAAAGGCGACCGGGTGTCGACCGGCCGTCGGAAGTTCGGCGCCGTGATCGGGGACGGCGCTCGAACCGGGATCAACACCAGCCTCGACCCCGGCGTCACCCTCTCGGCGGGCGCGACGACGACGCCGGGGGAGCGCGTTTCGCGCGACAAATAGCCCGTCGCGTCCTCACCGTCAGGGGTCGTCTGTCGCGCCGTCGTCGTCGCCGGCAGCCGAGTCACGCTCGTTGCGGGCGGATTTACTAGGGCGATAATAACGGCCGGAGAGCGCGAACCCTCCCCTATCACACAGCGGGGACTCCAGTTCCAATGACACAACCAAACCGACGGCGACAGTCGTCGAGCGACAGTATCGACCGCCGGCTCCAGCAGCTGCTGATCGTGTTCGGGATCGGCCTCTTCATCGCGGGGCTGGCGTTCGCCGGATTCTTCGGCGGGGTGGCCGGAGCGATCGGATCGCTCACCGACGGCGGAGCGAGCACACCGGACGCGGGTGACACGTCCGAGCCGCCGACCGCCCCGGACGCCGACGGGACGGAAAACGAATCGTCACCCGACGGGGGCGACGGCGAGACCACGGCGGACGAGGACGGGAGCGACGGTGAGACCACGGCGGAGGATGAGACCGGCGCGCCCGAGTTCGACGTGGTCGAGCTCAGTGTCTCCGAGGAGGCGACGGCCGGCGAGGACGCAACCGTCGAATACACCGTCACGAACGGCGGCGATGCCGACGGTTCGACCGATGTCAGCGTCAGGCTCGGCGATGAGCGGGTCCGGTCGTACTCCGTCAGCATGGACCCCGGCGAGGAGGAGACGTACCGTCACAGCGTCGACACGGACGGGGACGACTCCGGGACGTCCCGGGTCTTCGTCGAAACGGATCACGACAGCCAGGACGCCCGGATCGATCTGACGGAGAACGACAGCGAGAACGGCGACGACCGCGCCGGTGGGGATAATCGTCAAAACGGCGACGACCGCGCCGGTGGAAACGACAACGACGACGGCCGGAACAACGACGACGAGAACGACAGCGACGGGAACGACGGCGACGACCGCGCCGGTGGAAACGATAACAGCGACGACAGTCAGACCAACGGTGGAAACGACAACAGCGACGACAGCCAAACCACCGACAGCGACGACAGCCAAACCAATGATGGCGGAAATAGTAACGCCGGTAGCCGGAACAGCGGTGACGGAAACACCGATGACGGCGGAGACGGGGACACTCGCCCCGCCGAATTCAACGTGACCGGGCTCAACGCCCCCGAGGACGCGACGGTCGGCGAAACGGTCTCCGTCGAATACACCGTCGCCAACGATGGCGGATCCGACGGCTCGACCGACGTCGATCTCTCGTTTGGCGACGAACAGGTCCAGTCGGACTCCGTCAGCGTGGACGCCGGCGAGCAGGAGACGTCTCGACATACGGTCAACACGAGCAGATACGACCCCGGAACGCGCCGGGTCGTCGTCGACACTGGCGACGACACGCGTGAGATTCAAATCGAACTGACGGAGAACGACACAGATGACGGAAACGCGACGGACAATGTAACCACGACCGACGGCGAAAGCGCGACAGACGGCGGAAACACGACTGATAGCGGAAACACGACTGATAGCGGAAGCGCGACAGACGGCGGAAACACGACTGATAGCGGAAACACGACCGATAGCGGAAGCGCGACAGACGGCGGAAACACGACTGATAGCGGAAGCGCGACTGATAGTGGAAACGCGACAGACGATGTGAATGCGACCGACGGAGGAAACACGACTGATAGCGGGAACGCGACCGATGGCGGAAACGCGACTGATGGCGAAAACGCGACGGACGATGTAACCACGACCGATGGCGGAAACGCGACCGATGGCGGGAATACGACGGACAATGGGAATGCGACTGACGGCGGAAATGCGACTGACGGCGGAAATGCGACTGACGGCGGAAATGCGACTGACGGCGGAAATGCGACCGACGGCGGAAACGCGACCGATGACGGGAATACGACGGACGATGACGGAACCACGAGCGACGACGGTGGAATTCTCGGAACAGACCTCTTCGCCCCGCTAGCCTCCCCGCTATCAACTGCCTAAAAGACGGTGAGAGCGGGCGATACGCCCGATCGCAACTCCGGGGAGGCGAGCGAAAACGGTGCGGCGTCTTGCCACGGCTGCTATCCTGTCACGACCACTGGGCGATCGGGTTCGGACGGGCGTCTCCGCTCTGGGAACGACGTCGCACGGAGGTCGAGAGGCGGTCCGGAGGCGCCGCCTCAGTCCAGGCTGAACAGCGATTCCGGATCGTGATCGGTCCCCGTCGCGCACTCGAGCCACACGAGCGCGTCGTTGATCCGGAGCTTGATCCGCGGCGGTAATCGGTGTACGTCAGGTGAGTCCGGAAAGAGCCGCCCGTCCATCCCGGCGGCGGCGTAAATCTCGTCTCGGTCGGGCCACGGCGTTCCCGGCGCGTCGACGCCGGGGAGGGTTCGCCTGAGGAACCCCTCTATCTGGTTCAGCATGTACGACTCGTGCGGCCGGTCCGGCGGTCGATGCCTCAGGATATCGTCGTCGATGAGCCCCAGCGCCCGCTGGAACGTCTCCCCGTTCCGGTGCTCTGGCGGCGTCGAGAGGTGCCAGTCGAGTATCTCCGCGTCGGCCGCGATGAGGCTCTCGACGTGGTTGTCGGCGATCTGCGTTCGGAAGGGGAGCGCCGGCGTGAGCTGGATTCCGAGCATCGCCATCGCGTTCAACGTCGAGTCGCACCGCTGGCCGTAGCTCTGGATGGCGGTCGTGACCGACTCCTCGAACAGCTCGTCGACGGTCCCGTCCCAGTCATCGCCGCCCGCGAGCGGCGCCCCGTCGCCCCAGAAGCCGAGCCGCGTCCGGTAGTGGTCGACCGGGTCGGGATCCGACTCCAGCCCCCCGATCGGGAGCGAGTGACCGACGGCGTCGATCGTGCGGGACGGGACGTAGTGGTCGCGCAACACGGTGTCGAGGAACAGCCCGTGGTACATCTTCGACGGCGTGAGCGCGTCGCGGTTGCCGCGGTGGTGGATGTGGAGCGATTCCCGTATCCCGCCGGTGTACCGGACGACGTCCGGGTCGGCGTCGAGGTAGCGGTCCGTCACCGGCAGGAGTTCGTGGTCGACGCCGTACTGCGTCGCGACCTCCCGGGCGACTCGCACTTCGGGCGCCGTGGGCGTCCCGAGGGTGTAGCTGACGTCGATGTCCGACACCGTCGCGAGCAGCAGCCGCGAGTCGTAGCCCGCGCTCGCCAGCGCACCCGCGGACGCGCCGTCGCCGTCGCGACGGGCGACCGCACGCTCCAGCCGTTCCGCGAGGTCAGCCGCGTGGTCCGCCTGCGAGCCGTCGCGCGGTCGATACACGAAGCGTTCCAGTTCCGTCGTCGACCGCTCGCCGAGCGCGGCGTCGAAGGGGACCCGCCGCAGTCGTTCGAGCAGCGTCCTGTTCTCGAAGCTCACGCCGAAGTGGACGAACTGGTTCAGCGCGCGGTCGTCGATCGACGGGTCCTCGACGAGCCGCGCGACGCCGACCGGGTCGGTTCCGAACGCCCGGTACCCGTCTCGGTCCGTGACGTAACACTCCACGGATCGGAGGAGGTCCGGGGCGATCGCAGCGGTCCCGTCGTGCTCCACGGCGACGAGATAGGCGCCGTTGAGCTCGTCGAACGCGTCCGTCCCGACGGCCGCGAACCGTTCGTAGACCCACTCGGACGCGTCGATATCCGTCGACTCGGGCGGGAACAGCTCGCCCCAGACGACACAGCAGCCGTCCGGGCCCTCGTACACGTGACTCCGTTCGCGGTGGCGGCCCTCGCTCCCGCGGAGGCCGATCGTCACCGTCTCGCCGGCGACGACCCTGTCGAACTCCGTCGCCGGCCGACTCGCGTCGAGGCGTTCGCGATCGCCGAAGACGCCGAACAGCTCGTCGTTCATCAGCCCCGATTCGCTCGGTGACGAGGTGGTTCCCGGTCGGGACCGGGCCGGTTCGTCGTCCGACGGGGGCGTTTCGACTGTGGCGTCGGTCATCGGTCGCATCTCGCGGTCGTGTCGGTGCTCACTGTTAGTTGACCGTCACGCTCTTCGCGAGGTTGCGCGGCTTGTCGATCGGGCGATCCAGTAGCTTCGCGGAGTAGTACGAGACGAGCTGGAGCATGACGTTCGCCAGCAGGCCGTTGAGGTCCGGGTGCGTCGACGGGACGCGAACGACTTCGTCGGCGAAGTCGACGTCGATCCCCTCGCCCGCGACGGCGATCACGTGCGCGCCCCGCGACTGGGCTTCCGTCGCGTTGATGCGGGTCCGCTCGTCGTTCTCTCCGGTGAAGAGGGCGAACACCGGGACGCCGTGGGTCACGAGCGCCAGCGGGCCGTGCTTCAACTCGCCGGAGGTGAACCCCTCGGCGTGTTCGTAGGTGATCTCTTTGTACTTCAGCGCGCCTTCGAGCGCGACTGGGTACGCGAGTCCGTGGCCGATGAAGAAGTACTCCTCCTGATCGGTGTACCGCTCGCAGAGATCGGTGACGCGCGAGGTGGACACGACGTCGTCGATCTGCCCAGGGAGCCGGGAGAGCGCCGCCACGAACTCCTGCGTGTCGTCTCGTGGGGTCGCGCCATCGATGTCGGCCGCGAACTCCTCGGCGAGCATCGCGAGCGTGACGACCTGCGAGGAGAACGTCTTGGTCGCCGCGACGCCGATCTCCGGACCGGCCCGGATGTACACCGTCGAATCCGCCTCCCGCGAGACGGTCGACCCGACGACGTTCGTGACGGCGAACGTCCGGGCTCCGTCGCGTTTCGCGGCGTTGAGTGCGGCGAGCGTGTCCGCCGTCTCGCCGCTCTGCGTGACCGCGATGACCAGCGTTTCCTCGTCTTTCGGGACGGTGTCCCCGTACTGGCTCGCCCGGTACGACGTCGCTCGGATGCCCCTTTTGTTCAGGATCCTCGCGCCGTACATCGCGGCGTGGTACGACGTTCCACAGGCGACCAAGTGGACCTCCTGAACGTCGGCGAACGACCCGTCCGGGAACGACTCGAGCTCGATCATCCCGCCGTCCGGATCGGCCCGCCCTTCCAAGGTGTCGGCGAGGGAGGTCGGCTGCTCTTCGATCTCCTTGATCATGAAGTGATCGTACCCTCCCTTGCCGGTCTCGCCCGCGCTCCACTCGACCGTCTCGACCGGTCTCTCCCGCTCCGTCCCGCCCCGTTCGAGGAACGAGTAGCCGTCCGGGGAGACGGTGAGAACGTCGCCGTCTTGGAGGTACACCACCTGATCGGTGTGCTCGAGAAACGCGGGCACGTCGCTCGCGAGGTAGTAGCCGCCCGCCTCGGCGTCGTCGCCGATCCCGAGCACGAGCGGGGAGCCTTCCCGCGCCGCGTATACGGTCTCTGACCCCTCGATCAGGACGGCGATAGCGTAGCTCCCCGCTATCCGGTCTACCGTCTTCCGGAACGCCGTCTCGGGGCCGTCACCCCGGTCGAGGTACCGTTCGATGAGGTGGGCGACGACCTCGGTGTCCGTGTCGCTGGTGAACCGGTATCCGCGGCCGCGGCACTCCTCTCGGAGGGTCTCGTAGTTGGAGATGATCCCGTTGTGGACCACCGCGACGTCCTCAGACCCGCTCGTGTGCGGGTGGGCGTTCTCGTCGGTCGGCGGCCCGTGGGTGCTCCAGCGCGTGTGCCCGACGGACATCTCCCCATCGGGGAGCCCGCGGGAGAACCGCTCTTCGAGGTCGCTGATCTTCCCGGCGCGCTTGCGCACTGCGATGCCCTCGGCCGTGCTAACGGCCACCCCGGCGGAGTCGTACCCCCTGTACTCGAGGTTCTTGAGGCCGCTCAGAACGCGGTCGGCCGAGTCGTCGACCCCCACGCACCCGATGATACCGCACATCTCAGTGCTCACCCCTTCGGACGGGAGGCGTTCGACGTTCGTCGCGGGCTGTCGTCGTTCTCGAGCCGGGCGCTCGAGCGGTGTCCGACGTCGGCTCATTGGAGACTGCCATGCGTACCACGGCCTATCGGTGTTATCGGGGATTACTATCGAGAGGCTAAGCGGGCGACTTTCGGTCGTTCGAAATCGTTCGCTCGGACGCCGCCCGCCCGGAATCGCTTACTCGGACGATAACCGAGCGCCGTCGGTCGCGAGAAGGGCGCTGTAGATCGAGTGCAGATCGGTCGCCATACGCTCCGCCGTATGCGCTCTCACGCGCTCGCGGCCGTTCGATCGGCCGGCGGACCGGAGCGTCGCGTCGAGCGCGTCGGCCAGTTCGTCGTCGGTGTCGGCGACGTGGCTGTTCTCCACGTCGGCGAGCGTCTCGGCCGCGAACCCGACGTCGGTCGAAACGACCGGCACGTTACAGGCGGCCGCTTCGCGGACGACCATCGGACCGCTCTCGCGCTCGGAGGTAACGAGGAGGACGTCACAGGCATTCATGAGGTAGGGCATCTCTTCGTACTCGCGCCCGTGGATCGCCTTGATCTCCGCGTTCACCACGGCCTCGGAGACGACCCGCTGTGCGCGTTCGAAGTCCTTCACGTCCCGGTCCGTGTCGTACGGGAAGAGGACGAACCGCTTCGACTGGTCCCACCCGAGCCGTTTCCGCGCCTGGGTCCGGTCGATGGGCCTGAACAGCTCGAGGTCGACGCCGAACGGGACGACCTCGTGGTCGCAGCCCAACCGCCGAGAGACGGCTTCATTCGGGGCGATGACGGCGTCGCTGTGTCGAGCGGCGAATCGGGTGACCCGGTCGAGCCGGTTCGAGTATCCCATCACTTCCGACCCCCACAGCGTCAACACGACCGGGCGAACCGGCTGTGCGAGCGCGAGCGGCCCGACAAGCCCGTAGTTCGCGTGGACCAGATCGTACGACCCGCTCGCCTCGGCGAGGACGTCGCCGTACGTCTCCGCGTACGCGCGGATCCCGCGGGGGTCGCCCTCGGCGGCGTCGCCGCGGACGACGAGCGTCGTGCAGTCGACGCCGCGTTCCTCCAGCGCGTCGACCTGCTGGGTGAAAAACGCCTCCTCGGACGACGCCAGCTGCAGGACGCTGAGGTCCGTCACGCCGGCACCCCCTCCACGCCGAGTGCCCGCAGTATCGAGCGGTGCGGGTCCGTCTTCTCGTCGAGCAGGCGGTCACGCCGCGCCTCGAAGTCATGGTCCTCGTCACCGTTCAATACGCGTTCCGCCGTCTCGATCGCCCGGTCGTGTCGGAACGAGCCCTGACAGTTGTACAGCAGCCCGTATCGCGCCTCGAGCTCGTCGGTGTACCCCATCCGGAGCGTGTTGACGTACACCGCGGGCGTGCCGAGCACGGCGCTCTCGGCCGCCATCGTCGCCCCCTCACCGAGATACACGTCCGCGTGCGCGAGCAGGTGGTGGACCTCCTCCGGCGGGACGTCGAGGGCGCGATCGTCGAGATCGCTCGACGTCTGCACCTCCGAGGTCACCCGGACCTGCGCGCCGGCCGCCTCCAGCCGTTCGACGACGTCGGTCACGTCGGCCATCCCCCCGGCGCCGACGTCGTGCATCGCGTCCCAGTCGGTGAGCCGGACGACCGCGAGCGGCTCGGCGGGGTCGACTCCTGCCGCCTCCGGCACGCTCGGGTCCGGGTCGAACCGGTTCGGATGCAGGTACGCGAGTTCGTGATAGCCCGCGTATCGGGCGTGTTTGGGGCCGAAATCCCGATGGAAACAGTCCGGCGTGTGGATCGCGTCGGCGAACGGCCTCGTGAGCGCGTTCGACAGTCTCGCGTGTTCGGTGTCGGTGAACGCGACGGTTCTGGCGCCGGCCACCGTCCCCGCGTGGGACGCGGAGAGGCCGCCGATCCCCGTCACGACGTCCGGGCGAAACCGGAGCAGTCGACGGAGCAGTCGGGATTCGAACAGCAGCTGCGACGTCACGAGACCCCCCATCGACCCGTTTGCGGTGTCGGTCAGCACGGTGTGCTCGATGCCGAACGCGTCGAGCAGCGCGGTCGTTATCTCCGAGTCGCGAACGTAGACCCGCGTCTCGTGGGCGGTCGGTTCGAGCGCCTCGATGACGTGCCGGTAGAAATGCACGTGCGGCGGTCGTTGGATCGTCACGGCGATCTTCATGCTTCCCCCGCCGGGACGGTCGTCCCGCCGCGATCCGTCGCGCTCCGACGGGCTCGGGAGGCCGTCGAGCTCATAACCGTCGGTACTCGTAGCCGGCCCGGCCGATCTCGTCCCTATCGGCGACGCCGTCCACGTCGACGAACACCGGGTCCGAATTGAGCGATTCGGCCACCCGCTCGTAGTCGAGATCGGCGAAGGCGTCGTGCGGGGTCGCCAGCACGATACCGTCGAAGTCGTCGAACGAGCCCAGGGTCGCCGTCTCGGTCCCGAACGCGTCGGCGATCACCTCGTCGTCGACCACCGGGTCACAGACCGCGCAGTCGACGTCGTACTCGCCGAGCGCGGCGACGAGGCTCTTCACTTCCGACGTTCGAATATCGCCAACGTTCGGTTTGTACGCGGCTCCCAGGATCAGCAGCCGGGCGTCCCTCGGGACCGTTCCCACCGCGTTGAACGCCTTGACCGTGACCTCCGCGACGTGTTTCGGCATGTACTCGTTGACCTCCCGTCCCTGGAAGATGAGCTTCGGAGAGAACCCGGCCCGCTCGGAGCCGTGGGCGAGGTAGAGCGGGTCGACCGGGATGCAGTGGCCGCCGACGAGGCCGGGACTGTAGTCGTGGAAGTTCCACTTGGTCGCGGCGGCGTCGATCACCTCGCTCGTGTCGAGGCCGAGGTGGTCGCAGATGATGGCCATCTCGTTCATCAGGGCGATGTTGAGGTCGCGCTGGACGTTCTCGAGCACCTTCGCCGCCTCGGCGGTCTCGATCGAGGGCGCCCGGTAGACCCCGGCGTCCACGGCGGAGTCGTACAGGGCGGCGAGCTCCTCGAGCGACCTCGCGGTGTCGGCGCTCACGATCTTGACCGCCTCCTGCAGCGTTCGCCCCTGATCCCCGGGCGAGAGCCGCTCCGGCGAGTAGCCGACGTGAAACTCGTCGCCGAGCGTGAACCCGGAACCCTCCTCCACGATCGGCGCCACGGTGTCCCGCGTGACGCCGGGGTACACCGTCGACTCCAACACGATCGTCGTGTCCTCGCTCACGTGTTCGGCGACGGTCTCCGCCGCGCTCCTGACGAACGCGAGCTCGGGGTTTTGCCCGCTGTCGAGCGGTGTCGGAACGGTGATGAGGACGTAGTCGGCGTCGCGGATCGCCGTCGGGTCGTCGGTGAACCGGATCTGGCTGTCGGCGATCCGGTCGTCTCCCAGCTCCTCCGTGGGGTCGCGGTCGTTCCGGAACTCCGCGACTCGGTCCGGGTCGATATCGTAGCCGACGATGTCGTACCCCTGCTCGTCGAACGCGACCGCGAGCGGGACGCCGACGTAGCCGAGCCCGACGACACACACCGTCGCGGACTCGACGTCGGGCGCGCGGTCGGCCGTCGACCGCTCGTCCGCGGCGCGTTCGACGACGCCGTCGGCGTAGCTTCGCTCGCGGCTCGTGGAAGGCGTCTGGTACATGTTACACCGAGTTCCGCTGCCGGAGTGCGTTCGGAAGCGGTTCCGTGTCCGCCGGGCTGCCGACGGCGAGCTCCTCGGCGCCCACGTCGTCCGTGACGACGGCGCCGGCGGCGACGAACGCGTCCTCCCCGACGGTGACGCCCGGAAGAACGGTCGCGTTCGCCCCCACGCTGACGCCGTCTTCGAGAGTCGGTCCCTCGAGGTCGGTCTCCGCTCGCACCGGGTACGGGTCGTTCGTGAGGACCGCGTGCGGACCGACGAAGACGTCGTCGCCGATCGTCGTCTCCGACGGGACGTACGCCCCGGTCTGGATGCTCACGTCCGACCCGACCGTCGTCCGCCCGTCGATCACGGCCTTCGTCCCGAGGAGGACGTCGTCGCCGATCCGGGTCTCCTCGCGGACGAGCGCGTCGTGACCCGTCTGAAACCGGTCGCCGACGACCACGTCGGCGTAGACGACCGTCCCCGACCGAACGGTCGCTCCGTCGCCGATAACCGCGGGCGGCGCGGACTCGTCGTGGACGTAGCCGACGAGACGGGGATCGTCGATCGCGACGTCGTCGCCGAGCACGACGTTGGGTTCGCTCATCCGATCCGGGTCGTCGCGCGGTCGGTCTGAGTCGTCGCGTATCCAGTCAGGCTCGTCGCGTATCTGGTTTGGCTGGTCGCGTCTCCGGTCTGGCTCGTCGCGCATCCGCTCGGGTTCGTCACGCATCCGGTCACCGCTCGTCCGCCGATCGGCGGATGTACGCGAGGAGCGTGACGGTGACGAGGGCGATACCCGCGGCGACTGCTGATTTCGAAGGCATACTCGTCACACCCTTCCCCGTGACGGGGGATTATTATGGGGGCCCATAGGTTAGTCGCGAGTCGGCGAATCGCGCTTACGAGTGTCGTAAGGGCCCGCCGCGCGACTTCTCCGCGACGCGGTCGTATCGGTCGCCGAAGGGGTCCCGGCTCGGGCTCACGCCGTCCGTTCGATCTCGAACTCCTCGACGGGCGTGCCGATACCGTCGATCCGCTGGGCGAGTTCGACGGCGCGCAGCCCGTCTTCCCCGGTAACGAGCGGCTCCTCGTCCTCCCGGACGGCCGCGATGAACGACGAGAGCTCCTCTTTCAGCGGCTCGTGGCGTTCGACGACGAGGTTCTCGACGACCGTCTCGTGACGGTAGTTGACGGAGCCGGTGTCTCGGACGTACTCCGGGACCGAGCGCCGGCAAATCTCGATCGATTGGTCGATGAAGTCGACCTCGATCTTCCGGTCCGCGCCGGAGACGACGAGCTCGCGGATCTTCTCCTGCGTCACTCTGCTGGCGGTCAGCGTACCGATCGCGCCGGACTCGGACCTGACCGTCGCGGTCGCGTACTCCCCGTCGCCCGTGCTCGCCGCCGCGACCTCCGCCGGTTCGTCGAGGATCTGTAAGAGCAGGTCGATGTCGTGGATCATGAGGTCCATCACGACCGAGTCGTCGATCGCCCGGTCCGGCGGCGGTCCGAGCCGACGTGCCTCGACGGCGCGGATCTCGACGTCCGGAAGCAGGGTGAACAGCTCTCGGACCGCCGGGTTGAACCGCTCGATCTGCCCGACCTGGACCGTGACGCCCCGCTCGTCGGCGTACTCGAGGAGGGAGCGTCCCCGGTCGACGTGTTCGACGAACGGTTTCTCCACGAGCACGTCGACGCCGGCGTCGATACACTCGCGCACCGCCTGGAAGTGGTACTCCGTCGGGACGGCCACGGTGACGACGTCGGCGGCGGACAGGAGCTCCGCGAACGACAGCGCCCGACTCCCGTACTCCGTCGCGACGCGCTCGGCGCGCTCCGAATCGACGTCGTGAACGCCGACCAGCTCGGCCCCCGCGAGTTCGTCGTACGCGCGAACGTGGTTCTGTCCCATGCTGCCGGCCCCGATGACGCCGGCTCGGACGCGGTCGGGGCTCATCGGGGCCCCTCCGGCCCGTCGGCCGAAAGCGCCCGGTCGATCGCCTCGGCGATCGCCTCGATATCCGACGCGGACACCTTCGGATGAACCGGAAGCGACAGCACTTCTCCGGTCGCTCGCTCCGCGACGGGTGCGCTCGCGTCGACCCCCGAGTAGCTCTCCAGCTCGTGGAGCACCGTCGGATAGTAGACGCCCGACTCGATCCCCGCCTCTTCGAGCGCGTGCCGGAGCCGCTCGCGATCGCTCGTGCGCACGGTGTACTGGTGGTAGGCGTGTCGGCGTTCCGCGGGCTCGGTCGGCGTCGTCACCGGCGTCTCCGCCAGCCGGTCCGTGAGGCGGGCGGCGTTCGCCCTGCGCCGTTCGACGAACTCGGGGAGCTTCTCGAGTTGCGCCCGGCCGATCGCCGCGGCGAGGTTCGTCATCCGGAAGTTGTGCCCCAGCGTCGCGTGTTCGTACGACCCGTCTCCCCTGCCGTGGTCGATGAAGCGGCGGACCCGGTCGGCGACGTCGGCGCTGTCCGTCGTCACCATGCCGCCCTCCCCGGTCGTCATGTTCTTCGTGGGGTAAAACGAGAAACACCCCGCGTCGCCGATCGCGCCGACGGGCCGCCCGTCGTACGTCGCCCCGTGCGCCTGCGCGGCGTCCTCCACCAACGCGGCGTCGTGGGCGTCGGCGATCTCGCGGAGCCGTCCGAGGTCGGCGGGCAACCCGTACAGGTGGACGGCGAGGATCGCGTCGACGTCGCCGCCTTCCGACCGGATCGCCGCCTCGACCGCGTCGGGGTCGAGGTTGTACGTCTCCGGGTCGACGTCCGCGAACACCGGCGTCGCTCCCGTGAACCGGATCGCGTTCGCCGTCGCCACGAAGGAGAGCGGCGTCGTCACGACGGCCGGCCCGTCGCCGACGCCGACGGCTCTGAGGGCGGCGTGAAGCGCGGCCGTCCCGTTCGCGGTGGCCACCGCCCGGTCGACGTCACAGTGCTCCGCGAACGCCGATTCGAACGCGCGGACCTCGTTGCCGTCCGCCAGTTGGCCCGAGGCGAGCACCGATTCGAGGCGTTCGCGCTCGGCCGTTCCGACGGACGGATCGGCGATCGGCACCGTCATCTGACCGGTCCCGGCGAGCCGCGGTCCAGTCGATCCATCGGCACGGTAGTCGCAGCGGTCGTCGCAAACATCGGTAGGATGATCTCTCGGAGCCACACCGCATTATTATCGGTCAGGTAACCGCTTCCCCCCGTCTGCGGGCAGTTTCGCGGTCGACGGGTCGGGAACGCGCCTCGATCCCCCGGCCGCCGGCCGGCGTCACCGACCGACGTCGCCGGCGGCCGTTTCCGTTCCCTGAGCGACGCGCACTCCGGGGACGAGCGTCGGGAGCGCTCCGGTCGGCCCGCACGCGCCCCTGTCGCCCGCACGCGCCCCGGTCGGCCCGCATGTCCCCACTCGCCCGCACGCTCCCCGGCACGGGCGGACACCGGCATTACGCCGGTCCCGGTCCGGGGCCGGCGCCCGACCTATCGCCGACCCGAGAGGCGGGCCGCCGGTCCGTGGCTTAGGCCGATCCCAACCGCCAGATACCGCGTGGGATTACGCCGCTACTACTGTAATGATAGACGGTCGATACTGTTCGGAACAAAATCGCGGGACGTGACGACTCCGTCCGGTCTCGACAATATATCTCCGCGTACGTGTTCGTGAGACGAATCGGCTGCGCAACCTTATCGAGTTGACTGAAACTCGGTGAAAAGGTGAGTAAGATGGCGTAATCCTCCACAAATGTATCTCCCTTTTTTCTATCTGTAGATAATTGTATCCAGTTGAGGTCGAGACAGAGATGAAAGCAGCATCTAAATCAGACGGCGAACCGACACCCTCGGAACCGGACCAAGAGACCGACGACGACGTGTCCGTCGACTCGCTTCCGGGTATCGAGGACGCCGGTTCCGACACGGAACCGCTCGAATTAGACGACGTGTTTCACGTCCTACAGAACGAGCGTCGGCGGAACGTCCTCCGCTACTTGGACGACGTCGACGACGTCATCGAGATGCGGGACATGGCCGTTCAGATCGCGGCGTGGGAGAACGACACGACGGTACAGCGGCTGCACTCGGACCAACGCCAGCGCGTGTACATCGCGCTGTACCAGTCTCACCTCCCGAAGCTGGACGACTTGGGGCTCATCGACTACAACAAACCGCGAGGCTACGTCGAGCCTCGGCCGCGGCTCGACCGGGTACAGCGGTACCTGAACCCGGAGCCATCGACCGAGAGCGCACCGGCCGCGACGGCCGCGACCTCGGCGGAAAACGAGCGGCGCGAGACGTTCCTCAAGACCGCGGGCGGCGCCGGGCTCCTAGTGGCCGCCGGCTGGGCCGGGCTACTGACGCCGCTGCTCTCGGGACTCTCCGTCGCGACCGTCGTGCTCGCGATATTCGTCGGCACGGTCGCGTACGCGTACCGCTCCGAACTCGTTCCGTCATCCGCCGAGAACTGAAGGGCGACCGAGAACCGCGCAGAGATCGACACCGGACAAGAACTGAACGGCGACCGACACGCGCCGAGCGACGACGACTCTTTGTTTCGCGGGAGCGACCGGACGCGGCGAGCGGACCGAACGGCGGTGTCCGATGCGACGCTCCGTGCCAGTCGCCGCTCCGACTCAGAGGTCCTCGACGAGTTCACCGAACGCCTCTGTCGGGACCACCTCCATCGACTGGACGTCGAGGCCGTGCCGCTCCATGATCAGCGAGGCCTTGAAACAGACGTCCCGGCTCGGCGCGTCCAGCAAGACGAGGAAGTCGTGTTCGCCGAGGACCGCGTACGAGTGCGTGACCTCGGCACCGACGTCCGTACACTCCTGCCGTATTGGTCCCCAGATCGCGGCGAGCTCTTGGGGGTTCTGCACGTCCGTCGTCCGGATGTCCGCGAGGAGCGCGTACTCCGTGAACTCGTTCTGGTGTGGCATCGCCTCATCTCGACGGTCCCGAGGCTAAGTTATGAGGCCGTTAACTCCCTCACCGCCCGCCTCGGTCCCGAGCGACCGCTTCTGACGCGAGAGCGTCGCAGCCGCGGCCCGGTGCGACGAGCGCCCACTCGGCTTCCGAGGTTCACTGACCGTCAGAGGGCCCGTCCGTGGGAGCCCGAGCCTTACGTCATACGTAACGGGCTTCGGGCCGCGTCCCGAGCCGCGGCCGGTCGCCTGAGGAGCGTCATAATAATACAGACGGGCGACGATTCTCGCCCGAATGGGACTTTCTGAAACGAACGAAGTCTGCGACACTCTCAGAGGCGACGTCACCTCCGTTCCCGCCTCTCTCCGCGCTTCCGCGCTCCCGGCACTCCGCGTCGCTCACGACGGGTTCGGTCACGGCCCGCGGACGGCGGGCGGTCGCGTCGCGTTCGACGACGGTCGGTTTCGCGCTCGTCCGAGTCGTCCCGCGACGGTGCGCGACGGTATCTCCGAGGGAAACATTAATTTAGGCACAACGAACTACCTCAAATCAACGAGAAAGTGTGTTCTGGAGACCTCTCAAAATCACCCCGATGGCCACACGTGAATACGCATCGTCCCCGCTCCGTCTCATGCCCGAGTCGCCGCCGAACGCCCGGCGGCTCCGACCGAGCGCTCGGCGGCTCCGACCGATTGCCTCGCGACTGAGAGCCCCGTTCACAGGTCGTGCGAGCAGGGGGCGGCGCCGATCGTCCGCCGCGGGCCGCGGGGCCTGAGATCATGAGCGAGACTGGCGAGATCGGCCGAACCGCCGTCGTTTGCCTCGTTTTCGTCGCGCTGGTGTGCTCGGGCGCGATGGCCGGGGTCGGTCAGGCGTCGCTGGCTGAGGGCGCGACCTCGGGACCTGCCCAGACCGACTCTGGCGGTGCCGTGATCCAGAACGTGACGCTCGAGGGCGACGGTTACATCGAGTCGCAGTACGAGACGATCGACGACCACCCGGGCCCCCCGTTCGTCTGGCAGGAGGAGGGGCTCCGATTGAACGTCACCGTCGCGTCCGGCAACGACAGCGGGTCGTTCGATCTCTGTGGACGGGGGTTCAGAGAGGGCGATGACTCGTCGGTCTCGTTCGACTGCGTGGAGGTCGAACTCTCCGCCGACTCCACCCGAACCGTCCGCCTCTCCACTGACTCCTGGCCGAGTAACGCGACCGGGAATCACACCGTCCTCATGGAGCTGTCCGACCCGGGCCTCGACGAGAACGACGTCGTCGACGAAGCGACCCTTCAGGTGAGGGTGATCGAGAAGGAGGGCGATCTCACCGGCGACGGACTGACGAACGCGGAGGAGTTCAAACACGGGACGGACATCACGACCCCCGACACGTCGGACAACGGACTGACCGACTGGGAGGAGGTGAAGAAGTACGGAACGAACCCGCTGGTCCGCGACACGACGGGCGACGGCGTCAACGACGCGACGCTCGTTCGGTTGGGACTCGATCCGACCGAGCCGTACCTGCTCCACCGGATTCTGGCCGCGGTGCTCCTCGGTCTGATAGCGATCGGCTGGGTGGGCGTGATGGCGGTCCGTAGATACGGAGGCGGAGGAGCGGGCGCGAGCGGCCAGTCCGACGGCTCGGGCACCGACGGCCCCGGGCCGGATCGGGACTCCGGCGACGAGACGACCGGCGGGGATCCGTCGCCGATCGACCAGTCGATCCTGACGAACGAGGAGGTCGTCTGTCGGCTGCTCAAGCGTAACGACGGGCGAATGCGACAGAGCGAGATCATCGAGTCGACGGAGTGGTCGAAGGCGAAAGTGAGCCGCGTGCTGTCGGACTTAGAGGAGGAGGAGGTCGTCAAACGCGTCAGGATCGGTCGCGAGAACGTCGTGGATCTCCAGTCCGACGTCGACGGCCTCGAGCTCTCGGACCAACAGGAGTAGCGATCCGACCGGAACGGCCGAAGCGGCTCGCGGCGTTTCGGCGTCGCGGTCGCTTACGTGGGTTCTAAGTTCCGTAACGATGTCGACGAAGTAAATGCCTGACCCGCGTACGACGAGTACGGATGATGGACTTGACCGCGTTTCAACGCGATCTCCTGTTCACGACCTTCGGGTTGGAGGAGCCGAAGGGGGTCGAAGTGAAAGAGGCCGTCGAGCGGTACTACGGGTCGGACGTCCTGCACGGCCGGCTCTACCCGAACCTCGATGCACTCGTCGAGAAGGGCCTCGTGGAGAAGGGTAGTCACGACCACAGAACGAACAAGTACATGCTCACGGAGCGGGGGAAACAGCAGCTCAAATCGCGGATCGAGTGGGAGCTTTCGAACGTCCCAGACGGGATAAAAACCGGGATCAGGTCGCTCCCCGAACGGCAGTGACGGCGGTTCCGGCGATCGACCCTCAACCCGCGGCGACGGCGAGCGGCCACGACCCGGACGGCGAGCGGCCACAGCTTGCGGCGACGGCGAGCGGCCACGACCCGGACGGCGAGCGGCCACAGTTTGCGGCGACGGCGAGCGGCCACGGCCTGCGGCGACGGCCAGCGGCTACGGTAGCGTCGTCCCGTCCACAGCGGGATACGGAGCGGTTCCGGTGTCCGACACCATCGGGAGCACCGTCCCGTCCATCCGGTCGCTGTACGGGACGCCCATCGCCGCCATGACCGTGGGAGCGACGTCGAAAATGTGTGCGTTGTTGACCGCCGCGTCGGGCGCAACGCCGTCTCCCGCGGCGATCAGGACCCCCTCGAGCTTGTGGTTCCAGGGCTCGGTCGGTGGGCCGAACTGGTCTCCGAGGAGCTGCGCCGACAGGAACTCGGAGAAGTCCCGCGGGACAGTGACGATGTCGACCGCGTCCTCAGCGAACGGCCCGCTGAAGTACCGCTCTCTGGGGGCCACCTCCTCGAAGACGGGCTTCCCGTCGGGCGTCTGCACGTCGTTGAGCTGGTCCATCAGCTCCGTTCTGACCGCCTCGTACTCCTCCCCAGCGACGACGCCGTCCGGCTCCCGCCCCTCCAGGTTGATCCGGACGCCGAGTTCGGTTCGCGCGCGCATGTACGCCGTCGACGCCTCGAAGTCGACCTGCTTGCTCGTCGCCCGGACGACGCCGTCGGGGACGTGCCGGCGGACGGCGTCGGCCATACCCACGTGCTCGAGCCGGTCGAGGAGGGCTCGGGGGTCGACACCGACGCGGCTGGCGCCGCGGGCGAGCCGCCCCGCGAGACCGGGGTCCCACGACCGGTCGGCGTCGCCGTCCCTGAGCTGGTTCCGGATCGGGTTCCACGACGGCATCCCCTTCCCCCCTTCGGAGACGTTGAGGAACCCGCGGTCGCGGAGGAACTCGTTCACTCTGAACTCGAAGTTCTCGTACTGTCCGATCCCGTGATCGCTCACCAGGAACACGCAGTCCGGGTCGCAGGCGTCGAGGATCGCGCCGATCTGTTCGTCGGTCTCCTCGTAGATGCGGCGGACGTGCTCCGGATCCCCTTCGAACTCGTGAAACACCGTGTCCGTCTTCTGGAACTGGACGAACCCCAGATCCGGGTCGAACCGGTCGGCGAGGTATCTGAACGCGTCGCCCCGCATCCGCGCGAGTCGGCGGTACTCGTCGATCTTCTCCTCGTCCGAGCGCCGTTCGTCGTCGCGGGAGTAGCGCGGGTACACCCGGTACTCTCCGATCTCGTCGACGAGTTCCTCGAAGAGCCCTTCCGGGTGGCACCGCGGCTCTTCCGGCGCCATGAACCCCGGGACGATCGCCCCGTCGATGTCGGCCGGCGGATAGGTCACCGGCGCGTTGACGACGACGCTCGATCGACCGTGGTCGTCGAGCAGTTCCCAGAGCGTCCGCGCTCGGACGTGGTCGGCCGTCGAGACCTCCCAGTCGTAGCCGTCGAACGTGACGAATCCGTACACGCCGTGCTTTCCGGGGTTCGATCCGGTGTATATCGACGGCCACGCGCTCGGCGTCCACGGCGGGATCTGCGATTCCAACTCGGTGGAGAGCCCCTCCGCGGCGAGCGCGCTGATGTTGGGGATGCTGTTCGTCTCACGGAGGTCGTCGAAGACGGGGCCACAGCCGGCGTCGACGCCGATGATCAACGCCTTCATCGTGTCACCGGTGCGCTCGTCGCCGTCTCGTCGCTCGGAGCCGACCGCGACACGACGTTTCGCGAGAGGTCGAGGCCGACGCGGCGTCTGTTCTCCTCATATGTCGATCACCACCGGTGGCGTCCACTTGCTTATGCGGCAGGTAAGCGGCCGCACCGAGGGCCCGTTGAACCCCGCGTTCCGTACCCGCTCACCGCACCTCGTCGAGCGAGACGAACGAGTCGCCCCGAGCCGAGACCCACACCGTTTCTCCCGACGCGTCCGTCTCGGGGAAGTGACGGAAGATGATGCACTCGTCCGGCGCGTCGTCGTTCGCCAGGATCTCGGCGACGGTATCGATCGCCCCGTACTCCGTCGTCGGGCTCGGTCGTCGGATCATCGCATTGAGACGGATCGGCACGGGCGCCTTTAATTATCCACAGAGTATCCACGCCGAAACGGTCGACGAACGGCAACACGACGACGTGGAACCGCCTCGTGGCCCGTCACGCCGGCTGGACCGTCGTCGAACGGATGGGATCAGCGATCGGCCGCCGGCTCCCTCTCGGGAAGCTCGACCGGGGGGTCGAACTTCTCGCGGAGGTGCTGGTCGGTGAGCAACCGCTCGGCGTAGCCGACGTTTTCGTCGATGCTGGACGTCACCCGCTCGGTGTACGGCAGGTCCGTCTCGCCCCACAGCCCGGGGTGCGTGAGGAGCTGTACCCGCTCCGACAGCCGCGTGTCGAACGGGTGGCTCTCGCGCCAGCGCTGTCCGGAGTCGGCCACGTACGTCGCCTCGGAGAAGAACCGCGGCTCGTACGTGGTCGCCAGTCGGTCGAACGTCCGGTCGATCACCCACTCGGGCGGACAGTGGAACGACACCGGATCGCACACGTTCTCGGCAGCGAGCGACAGCGCCGACCGCTCCGAGGTCACCCGCTCTCGGAGCTCCTCTGGCGACGGTCGGCGCGACCAGTGCTGATGGGTGCTGAAGTGAACGCCGACGTCGTGGCCCAGCGCGTCGATCTCGTCGATCACCGCGCGACAGACGGCGTCGAAGACGTTGTACAGCGGATTCGACACGAGAAAGAAGTACGTCGATCGGAACCCGAGGTCGGCCTCTATCCGACCGATCTCCAGCGCCTTCCTCGGCGAGAGGTCGACGTCGTGACGAAGCAGGAGGTCACCGTCTCCGACGTCGCCCTCGAAGGACGACGATTCGTACCCGTGGTCCGACAGCCACACCAGCGCGCGCTCGTACCAGTCGTAGGTGAACTCGACGCCGTCGAGCGCGGGCGTTTGGGAACTGCTCATTCGGCGCTCACCTTCGAGCGGTTCCGGGCGGGAGACCCGACGACCGTCTCCCCGGCCGGAACGTCGTCGAGGACCGTCGAGTTGATGCCGACCTCGGCCCCGGAGCCGATGTCCACTCCCGTCGCCACGGCCACGTGCGGCTGGATCACCGCCCCGTCCCCGACCGTCACCCGACCGGAGAAGCCGGTTCCGTACGCCACCGTGACGTTCTGGCCGATCCGGACCTGATGGGCGACGTGCACGTTGGCGCTCAGTTTGGCGTTCCGACCGATGACGGTCTCGTCGAACACCGCGCGGTCGACTGTCGCGTTCGCCCCGATTTCGGCGCCGTCCTCGATCCGGACGCGACCGCGGTGGGGTAACCTTCGAGGCACCCCCTCGTCGTCGCGCCCGAACCCGAAGCCGGGGCACCCGACGCTCGCTCCCGCCCGAATCGAGCAGTCGTCGCCGACGCGGACGTTGGCGCCGATCGCGGCGTGAGGGCCGATCCGCACCCGGTCGCCGATCTCCGCGTCGTCGTGGACCGACGCCGTCGGATGGACGCCGTCTCGGTCGAGCGGTTCCTCGGCGAGAAACTCGTTCGCCGCGACCGCGAACGCCGTCCGTGGCTCGTCGGTGACCAGCTGCGTCGTCCCCGCGACCGCACCGACGGTCTGGGGGCAGAGAACGGCGCCAGCGTCCGTTTCACGGACGTATCTGGCGTCGTCGTACACGCAGAAGGCGAGGTCGCCCTCGTTCGCGGTCGCGAGCGAGTCGACCCCCGTGACGGAGACGGGCGGTCCGACGTGCTTGGCGTCGACGTGACGGGCTATCCGCTGTGAATCGGTCATCCCGGACGGCCCTCGAACGCGGAGCGCTGATCGGCCGATCGGCACCCGACGATCGGCGACGGGCCCCTCAGCGTGCGGACGCGTCCGCACGCGGGCACCGACCCCGGCGCGGGCGACGGTAACCCGAGTGCCTGCGAGACGGACGGATCGGCACCCACTGTCTCCTGATGGTCGCTCATGGTCTCGGCTTGGCCATCGAGTCGCTCCCATTTCCTTATCGCGCGGTTAATGTCGCGAGAGCGGATCGAACGGCCGATAAACCGGAGTGCTCGCGGACGTGAGAGCGGCATATCGGTCTCATAATAAAGCCGCGAACCGCCGCAGACCGACGTACCAGAGAATGTACGAGGGACACACCGTCGCCGCCGTCATCCCCGTCTACAACGAGGAACCGTTCATCGGCGAGGTCATCGAAACGCTTCCGACGTACGTCGATCGCGCGTACGTCGTCGACGACGCTTCGACCGACGACACGTGGAGCGCGATTCAGGCCCGCGCCGACGGCGGGGTCCCGGTCGATCCCTCCGCCCGAAACGGCGACGTCGACGGCTCCGACGTCGCGGCCGAAGAGTCCGGCGCTCGCGACGAGGCCGGCGGCCGCGCCGCCGCCGTCGACGGCGAGGACGGGGGATCCCCGACGGTCGTCCCGTTGCAGCACGAACGGAACAGAGGCGTCGGCGGAGCGATCAAGACGGGATACAAGCGATCGGTCGCCGACGGGACGGACATCACGGTCGTGATCGCCGGCGACGGGCAAACGGCCCCGGACGTCGTCGAGCGCATCGTCGAGCCCGTCGCGGCGGGTCGGGTCGACTACGCCAAGGGGAACAGAATGCTGACGCGCGAGGAGATGCCAGCGTTCCGGCAGATCGGCGACGCGACGCTCGCGCTGCTGACCCGGATCGCGAGCGGCTACTGGAAGGTGAACGACCCGCAGAACGGGTCGACGGCGATCTCTCTGTCGGCGCTCGAAACGCTCGAAATCGACGAACTGTACGAGGATTACGGCTTCGTCAACGACCTGCTCATCCGTCTCAACGTCCACGAGATGCGGGTCGCCGACGTCCCCCGACGGGCCGTCTACGAGGACGAAACCAGCCACATCTCGTACACCTCTTTCATCCCGAAACTGTCGATCCTGCTGTTGCGAGGGTTCCTCTGGCGACTGCGAGTGAAATACCTCCAGCGCGACTTCCACCCCCTCGCGTTGTGTTATTACCTCGGGGCCGGGACGTCCGCGCTGGGGGCCGCGTCGGTCGAAGCCGACGCGCTGAGGGACGGACCGTCCAGAGGAGACGGGAGGGTCCTGTTCGCGCTCGGGTGGCTGTTCATGCTGCTCGCCATGGTGTTCGACCTGGACGAGAACCGGGACCTCCAAGAGATCGGAGCGACGGCGGAGGACGGCCGAAACGACGAGTGAGCGCCGTCATATCGCGGGAACTCGCCCGGCGTCGAACGCGCTGATCGGTGTCGAACGCGCTGATCGGCGTCGCCCTCGCGCCGCCGACCGTCCCGAAGCCGTCGGTCTGAGAACTCCTTCGCGCCGCGCTTCCGACCGGTTAAGCGGCGGTAAGTATCTCGGTTACTGTCAGGTCAGTGATTTTTTATATAGGAGTGAGGCGTCCGTCGATGCGAGAACACGATGGCAGACCAACCGCGGCCCGAAGGCGAGAACGAGAGCCGGTCGCGGCGGTCGGTGCTCGCTCCGCTCGGCGGAACCGGCGCGACCCTGCTCGGCGGCGTCGGGGCCGCGGCCGCCGGCGGCGTCGGAGCGTACCGGCGCGACCGGGCGTCCGAACACAGCGGCGGCGACGGGATCCCGGACGAACTGAAGCGGTCGGAGGCGTTCCACGAGCGTCTCGTCGACCGCTTCGGCGCCGACTCGTTCGAGGGGCTGGAGGTCGGCCGGACGGACTTCCTCGTCGACGCGAGATACGTCGGAACCGCGGCGGTAGACGACTCCGTCAAGCGTCGTCTGGAGGCGCTGTTCCGCGACAACGGCATCCACATGCAGTGGCTCGACCACCCGGACCGGATCGACGAACGGCGGTTCCTCGAGTCGTACGGGAACGACGTGCACAGCATCCTCTGGGCGACCCAGAGCTTCTACGCCCGCGAGGTCGAGGCGGACCTGAAAAACGTCGCCTTCCAGCTCGTCGTCGTTCCGGGGCGGCGCGAACCCCCGCACGTGGGGCGCGTCTACTGCCACCTCTCCGACGGGTTGCGCGATCGGTGGAACGACGGGTGGGTCAACGGGATGAACGCCGGGAACAGGGCCGTCGTCGGCCACCGCGACTCGCCCCGCGAACAGGCGCGCTTAGCGCTCCACGAGATCGCCCACCTCGTCCTCTGTCACGACGACGATCCGGCGAACACCGGGGAGATGGGGACCCAGCAGCGACTCGACCTCACGGACGACGAGTGGACGGAGCTTCGAAACGGTCTCGACGCGGTCCGGGACACCACGGGGTACGACGTCGCCTTCCGGCGGTGCTCCTGGACGGAGTACGTGCCGGCGTGAGCCGCGACGCGCCGCCCGCCCGTCCGCACCCGGGCGCCGACGGCCCGGCTCTCGCTTCGGACCGGCGACGGGATTACGGACAAAAAGCAGGAGGGTGGCGGTGCGGCAGTTGCGCGCGGATCCTGTGACGCTTCCCCCTTTCGGAGTGGCAGGGAACTCAACTCCGATCGGCTGTGCCGGAAGTGCCGTCCACTTCGGCATCGAACGATACGGCCGGCACCAGTATTATTATCAGGATGGTAAACGCCGGGATCGCGGGCTCCGCTCCGGGAGTCGGCGGCCGTCGTCCGCTCGCGGGACCGACTGTGACTCCGCGACGGAGGAGTGACCTCGCGGAAGGCGGCGTTTCGGCCCTCCGAGATGAAAGGTGAGAGAACGGGAGGGAATGAGACGAAAGGTGAGAGAAAGAGAGAGAACGAAAGTGAAGGCGTCAGCGCGGCCGCGAGAGGGAGATCAGAGGAACAGCGAAGCGACGAACAACACGAGGAACACGAACACGAAGATCTTGGCGATGCGCATGGACACCCCTGCCACGCCTCGCAGTCCGGCCACCGCGGCGAGGACGGCGAGAACGAAGAACAGCAGCGCTATCTCGATGAACCCGCCGCTCTGTAACGCCACGAAGTCGGCGTACTGCATCAACGAACCGACCTCCGGATTCGATCGACACCCAGACGTCTCGGTCCGCTCGCCGTCAGTAGTTGACGCATGGATCCGAATTGTGCCATCGGGCCCTTGATTATCTGTCTGATAATTCGCACCGATCGGCGGCGGTCGAGTCCGTGGCCGCGCGGCGGCGTCAAGCCCCCGCCCATCGAGAGTCGCCCGAGTCCGCCGACCGCACTCCAACCGGCTCCCGCTCTGCGATATAAATGACTATTTCATGTCACTCCTTCCACCGCCGAGCCTGAGCGCCGCGGAAGGGGTATGCTTTTCCGACGACGGTGCCGATGTCCCGTGTCGAAGTCAAGTTCGCGTGTAAGGGGCCGTCACGGCCGCGTAATGATCGACAGCTGATACGATACCACGGATACATGAACGAAACGGTGTTGTACGTCGGTGCGGAAGCCGAGGGACTGCGACGGGTTATCAACGACCGGGAGCCGGCGGATCGCCCAAACGCCTTCACGACGACGAGCGTGAGCGACGCGGTCGATCGGCTGATCGGCGGCCGGTTCGATCGGGTACTGCTCGGTTCCGGCACCGAAACGCGCGACGTTCGAGTACTGCTTCGACTGGCGGACACCGACCCGTCGCTGACGACGCTCTCTCGACGAGAGGCGCACGAATCGCTCGACGACGACCTGGCCGCGCTGGTCGACGGGACGTTCGACCCGGACGACCCCGAGTCGGACGGCCCGCTCGTCGCCGTCGGTGAGCCAGTCGGCGACGCCGCGTCTGGGGCGGTCTCCGCGACACGGCCGACCGCCTCGGCCGACGACGCCGTCGACGACCCCCTCTCGGAGTCCGCGACCGGGATCGCGTGCGTCGATCGGGACGGGACGTACCTCTGGGTGAACGACCGCATGGCGGACAGTATCGACGGGCCGGACGGGGACGTCGTCGGGCGTTCGCTGCGGGACGCTCCGCCCGAGGATCTCACCGCCGATCTGCCGGAGCTCTGGGCGCACGCGGTTCGAACCGGAGCCAAACAGCGGACGGTCGTCTCCGACGGCCCATCGTCGCGATCAGTCACGATCCGTCCGATCGACGGGGACCGGTATCTGCTGCTCGAAGAGCCCCACGAACCGGAGTTCGCGTTCACCGGGAAGTACCTCGATCGGCTCGCCGATCTGTTCTTCATCGTCGATTTCGACGGCAGGCTCGTGTACTGGAACGAGGCCGTCTCCGAGGTCACCGGCTACAGCGACGTCGAACTCGGTGAACTGGACGCGTTCCGGCTGTTCGACAGCGGCGATCGCGATCGCGCCGTCGAGGCCGTCGAGAGGGTCCGGTCGGACGGCGAACACTCGATCGAACTTCGATTGGCCACGAGCGACGGTGAGACGATCCCGTACCAGTTCTCCGCCTCGGTCGTCGAGGACGACGCCGGACGCCCGCTGTACGTCTGCGGCATCGGGCGCGATATCACCACGAAAATAGAGATGCAGGCGGAGATCGAGTCGGTCGTCGACGATCTCCGGGAGTCGAACGCCGAGCTGGAACGCTTCGCGTACGTCGCGTCCCACGACCTCAAGGAGCCGCTCCGGACGATCCAGAGCTTTCTCAGGCTCCTCGAAAACCGCTACGGAGACGAGCTCGGCGACGACGGGTCGGAGTACGTCGAGTTCGCGATCGACGGCGCGGCCAGGATGTCGTCGATGATCGACGACCTACTCGAATACTCCCGCGGCGGCGGCGAGGTGTCCTTCGAGGCCGTCGACACCGAGGCGGTGTTCGAGGAGGTGATCGAGAACCTCCGGTCGACAATCGCCGAATCCGGAGCGAGGATCACCGCCGGCTCCCTTCCGACCGTCGCGGCCGACAGGACCCTCGTCGTCCAGCTGTTCCAGAACCTCGTGGAGAACGCGATAACACACGCCGACGGTCGGCCGCAGGTACACGTCACCGCGGAGCCCGCTGGCGAGATGGTCCGGTTCGCGGTGGCGGACGAAAACGGGGGGATGACCGAGGCGGAAACGGAGGGGATATTCGAGATCTTCTCCAGCGGCCACGACGAGACGGGGTCCGGAATCGGGCTGGCGACGTGCGAGAAGATCGTCGAGAGCCACGGCGGATCCATCGGCGTCGAGTCGGAGGCGGGGGTCGGCTCCGTGTTCCACTTCACGCTCCCGAAAACCCCTCCTTCCGGCGGCGAGCAGGGTGACGCCGCCGCGGTCCCCGCGGACGCCGTCGGATCGGTCGACCCGTCGACCCACGGCGACGGCGGCGCGCAGCGCTGAGGGGTCCCGACATTAGGGACCGCTTCATAATGTGGGTCGGTCGCGTGAGACCGAACGGTATGACACGGACCCCGGAGCACGCGGACGTCGATTACGGCGACGGTGCGGACGAACTTCCCACCGACTACCCGACGTTCAGCGACAAGGCGGCCAAGGCGTTCGACGTGGCTCACCGAGCGCTCGAGGCGTACGACGACCCGGCGGTCGTCTGGACCGGCGGAGCGGACTCGACGCTGACGCTCCACGTCGTCCGAGCGGTCGCCGACCGACGCGGATACGACCGACCGCCGGCGGTGTTCCTCGACCACTTTCAGCACTTCCCGGACGTCGTTGAGTTCGTGGAGCGATGGGCGGACGAGTGGGGGATCGACCTCCACGTGGCTCGCAACGAGGACGTGGCGGCCAACGCGACCGACCCCGGTGACGAGGTCGGCGTCGCGGACCTGAACGAAGCGAACCGCCGACACGTCCGGGACGTTCTCAAATACGACGGCGAGACGTTCCCGTTCCTCCTCGACGGCTACGTGGGCAACCACCTCCTCAAAACGGTGCCGCTGAACGACGCGATCGAGACCCACGACGTCGACGGCGTCGTCTCCGCCGTCAGGTGGGACGAACGGGGGGCCCGGACCGACGAGACGTTCTTCTCGGCCAGTCGATCGGCCGACGCGCACCCGACGCACGACCGCGTCCATCCGATCCTCCCGTTCACGGAGGCCGACGTGTGGGAGGCGATGTGGACTGAGGTCGTCCCCGCCACGGTCCCCGAATTCCCGGAGGAGGGACGCCTCCCCGAAAGCGCGGCCGATCTCCCGGACGGGGTCGACGTCGAAGACGTGCCGGTCTCCGGCCGCTACTTCGAGGGGTACCGGTCTCTCGGGAGCGCCGTCTCGGCCGAGAAGGAGGACGACTCCCCGGCCTGGGTACAGGAGCGTGCGGGGACGACCGGGCGGACCGGCGGCACGCGGGACGACGAGGACCTCATGGAGCGGCTCAGCGACCTCGGGTACATGTAGGTCGGACGGAATCGGAACGGGGCCGAATCGACGAGCGAGGGCCGGGTCGACGAGCGAGGGCCGGGTCGACGAGCGAGGGCCGGGTCGACGAGCGACGGCACGCGCGGGTTGCCCTGACCGCACGTCGGAACGCGGTCCGCGACCGTGAACGGTCCGGCTCAACGACCGGATCTATCGGCCGTCTCGACCGTCTCGCGGTAGAGGTCGCAGAACTCTTCGAGCACCGTTTCGGGGGCGAACGTCGCGAGCTGGTCCCCGATCGCGTCGCACCGCGCGGGATACTCGGCGATGAGCCGCTCGACCGCCGCAGCGAGGCGTTCCTCGTCCCCCGGTTCGAACAGGACCCCGGCGTCGCCGACGATCGCCGCCATGCTCCCGGTGTCGGAGCTGACGATCGGCGTCCGGCTGGCGAGCGCCTCCAGCATCACGCGGCCGAACGGTTCGTCGATGACGCCGGGGTACACGAACGCGTCCGCCTTCCGGTACTGAGACGCGAGCTCCTCCCGTTCGAGGAACCCGTGCCAGACGATCCGGTCGCCCGTGCCGAGGGTGTCGGCGATCTCTCGAAGTCGATCCTCGAGGGGGCCGGTGCCGGCCACGTGCAGCTCCGCCTCGACCCCGCGGTCCGAGAGGGCCGGTAACGCCCGAAAGAGGACGTCGACGCCCTTGATCTGTCGTAGCGACCCGGCGTAGAGGAGTCGGACCGGATCCTCCGCGGTCGCTCGGGGCCGAGCGGGCTTCGTCTCCGGCGGCTCGGCGCAGAACCGCTCGTCGTAGAAGTGCGGGATGACGCGGATCCGGTCCCGATCGAACCCGACGCCGACGTAGTCGTCGCGGAGGTGAGGAGCGAGCGCCTGATAGGCCGTGACCTCGTCGCACCGCTCGATCGACTCTTTCACCAGCGGCGCCCGACCGGCCGCGAGGTAGGCGGCCTTCGCCTCCGACTCCGCCCCGTTCCGTCGGTTGATCGCGGTCGCCGGCACGCAGCCGGCGCACTTCAGCGGTCCCGGACCCGAACAGCTCTCCCGGCCGTGGTATCGGAAGCTGGCGGTCGGACACACGGCGAGATAGGAGTTGAGAGTCGCGAGCGTCGGGCAGTCGAGCGTCGCGAGCGTGGGAATGAACGCCGACGAGTAGGAGTGCACGAGGTCGTGAGCCTCGAGTTCGGTTCGTTTCGAGCGCAGCGCATCCTGTTTCGTCGCGATCGGGTGCGGCAGCATCGAGAGATCGTCTTGGACGACGTACTCGACGCGGTCCCGCGCCGGGAGGTCCGCCCGCCGCGCCTCCTGCTGTGTGACCACGTAGACGGTCAGGTCGTGCCGGTGCGACAGCGTCTCGATCAACAGGGAGGACGTGTTCGCGGCCCCGGTCTTCCCCTGTCCCGGGCACTCGACGGGGACGAACCCGACGTCGAGATTCGGTTCGGTCATGTGCCTACTGGCGTTCTGTTGGGGATATTTATCTGGAGAGTAATCGGGGTCCGTCCTCTCCGTTCAGCTCGGGCGCCGGCGCCGCCTCTCGACGGGTCGGACCGTCAGTCGCGACGAACCGCGGCCGCGACGACTCACGGCCGTACCGAACGACGGCGGCGATGACGCGCCTCAGGCGGTCGGGACGCGTTCGCGGGCGTCGTCTGGGCGGGTCGTCCGTACCGCCTCCCGCCCGCCGACGTAGACGCGTTCGACGGTCGGGGTCGGGTCGGGATCGACGACGAGCACGTCGGCACGGGCGCCCCTCCGAAGTCGGCCGCGGTCGTAGAGCCCGACGGCTTCCGCGGGGTTGACCGTGACTCGGGCGACTCGGGTCGCCAGCGGTTCGCCGGTGTCGACGAACGCGGCCTTCAGCAGCGACTGCGGGTGGTAGTCCGTGCAGAGGGCGTCGACGACGCCGGCGTCGACGGCCTCCCGCGCGTTCAGGTTCCCCCAGAGGCTCCCGCCGCGAACGAGATTTGGAGCGCCCATCGTCGTCGCGACGCCGTGTTCCGACGTCGCTCGCGCCGCCGCCTCCAGCGTCACCGGGAACTCGCTGATCGACGCGCCCATCGCGGCCATTCTGTCGACCGCCTCGGGCGAGTCGTCGTCGTGGGACGCGAGCGGTACTCCCCGGTCGCGGGCGAGGGCGGCCACCCGGCCGATGAACTCGATGCGCTGCCGGGTCGAGGTGTTTCGGCGTCGGACCGCGAGCGTCGCGGCCGACTCCCGCGTGCAGTCCCGCTGCTCGACGTAGTGGTCGCTGAACTCCTCGTCGTCGAACTGTCCGCCGTCCGGGGAGTGATGCATCACCGACACGAGATCGACGGGGACCGCCTCGAGGAGCGATTCGACGGCTCCGACGCTCTCCTCCGAGAGCTCGCACCGCGCGTGGATCCGGTTGTCGCATAGCGTCTCCTCCGCGCCGGCGATCGCCCCCACCAGGTCGGTCGCGTCGGCGATCGAGCGGTCCTCCGACGGCGTCTCCTCGAACGCGATCGCGTGGAACTTCGTCGTGATCCCGGCAGCGGCGTTCCTGCGGTCGGCGGCGATCACGGCCTCCCGCGCGTCGACGCGCGCGCCGGATCGCGGATACAACTCGTCCTCGACGTCGTCCCCGTGGAGGTCGACGAGCCCGGGCATCACCACGTTCCCATCGGCGTCGACCGTCGTCGCCTCGGGGATCGGTTCCGTCCCGGCGTCGCCCACTTCGGCGACGCGACGGTCCGCGAGGACGACGCGTCCGCCCTCGATGACCCCGTGCGGCGTCACGATCGAACCGTTCCGGATCTCGACGGGATCGGTCATCTCCGCCACCCGTCGGCCGGCGCGAGCGCCCGTTCTGTCCGTCGGCACATGAGCCGAACTCTGGGCCGGCGCTATCTTTATTAATCACTCGTTCAGAGCCGCGGAAGTCGGCGGAACTCGGCTATCGGAGGGCTAAAACGCGACGCAGACGGGTCTTCACGGGTGTTCTCCGAGGCAACTCCCGACTCGTCTCCGACGGCGCCTCCGCCCCGTTGCGAACGGTCTGCACGAGTCGAGACCACCGACCCCGAGGAATCCGAGAATCTGCATCGCCCACACGCGACCCCCCTTCGGAAGCCGATGACCCGTTCGGAAGCCGGTGCCCGGCGGGCGACTCGACCGATTGGGCTTGCGATGCGACCGCACGGATCGGCCGGGCGACGCCCTTTCGACCTCGCCGCCGTCGACGGCGGCGCTGTCCGGGTCGACCGGACTGCGACGAGGGTCGCGTATCGCGACGCCGTTTCGACGACCGTCGGATCGGCGTTACAATAGTATAAAAACTGGTATATTCTATATACTATCACTTTTATTATATTTATTTCCGTTTCGGTCCGGCCGCATCTCGCCTCGGAATCGGAGTCCGGTTCGGTGACGCGCAACGTGGGCCCACGGGACTCCACCGCGAGGCGAGTCGCAGTGGCCACCCGCGGTTCCCCGCGGACCGCTGCAAGCGCGATCCCAACTCTGCGGGCGCGATCCCAACTCTGCAGGCGCGATCGCAACTCTGTAAGCGCCATCGCAACTCTGTGAGCGCCATCGCCGTCGAGAATCCGTACCCTCGGCGGACGCGGCCGAACGAGAGCGATTTCATCGGTCGCGAACCGACGGTTGCGTCAGACCGGTCGCGCGGGTCGTCGATCCGACTGGGGGTTCCGTCGACTGCGACGTGGTACGGACCCGTTCGATCCGCGGGCCGTCGACCGGCTCTCCGAGTCGGGCCGCAAGCGGTCGAATGACCGCACGAACCCAGATTTATAAGGAGTCGATGATATCTGCATGAGCGAAAGTAGTGCGGTACAGCGGCGGGGACACCGAACTTCGACAGCCCGCGCCGCGTCTCCGATCGCACCGCGACGTCCGGCTCGATGGGTCTCCGTTTCCGTCGGAGGAAAACTCCCGGACGCGGGCACTCGGAGGTCCCGCCGCCTCGCCGTCGGCTCCCGACCTGAACGACGTCCGGGCTCGGGGGTAGAAACGCGGTCGACGACACCGAAATCTCCGTCCGGCGCCTACTCGGCGCGCCACTCGCCGCCGATCTCGTTGCGCCGCATCGACGTCGCATCGCCGTCGCGGAAGACGCTCACGCGCCCCGTCTCCTCGCTCAGCGTCACCGTCGCCACGACCTCCGGCCGGACCGAGGTCTCGATCGCGCTCATGTGCCGCGACCCCATCCACGGCTCGTAGCTCACGTCGTCGACGAGCATGGACTCGCCGCTCCGGGTGCCGAGGTCGCGGAAGCGAACCATCTGCTCCTCGACCTCGCCGTCGACGGCGACGACGATCCCCCCGTCCCGTTCGACGCTCACCGTCCCGGCGGCGTCGACGAACGCGTCCTCGTCGAAGACCGACGCGCAGTCCTCCCGGGGCCAGCGGTTGTCCCCCATCGCGTCGGCGTACGCGCCGTAGCCGCGGTCGGCGACGACCGCGAAGTACAGTCCCGGTCCCTTGACGTGCGGCTCCTCCCACCCGTCGAACGCGACGCTGATGTGCTCGGCGCAGTACGTCAGCCGGTCGACGACCTCGCTGACGCGCTCGTGAGCGCCGTACTCGATCGTTAGCCGACTCATTCCGCCTCCTCGCCGGGCCGCGCGCGACTCTCCTGAACGCTCATATCACCGGAAAGGAGGGGGACGTATATAAGCGATACCGAGTCGGGTCGGGGAGTCACTCCCACGGGGTGAACAGCCGCGCGTCGAACCGGTCCGCTCGGAGGAGTCC
Source organism: Halorubrum sp. Ib24 (assembly GCF_002252745.1). Classification (NCBI taxonomy): domain Archaea; kingdom Methanobacteriati; phylum Methanobacteriota; class Halobacteria; order Halobacteriales; family Haloferacaceae; genus Halorubrum; species Halorubrum sp. Ib24. Next base: position 58,040 of record NZ_NHOX01000019.1, read on the forward strand.
GACGCCGAACGCGGCGGCGACGGCGGCCGGGAGGGGGTTCCCGTACCAGAGGTTGATCCCGCCCCAGAGGATCACGAAGCTCACCATGTCGTCGAGCATGAACTCGCAGTCGCGCAGGCGGTCGCGGAGCGTCGTCCCCGCGAACGCGCGGTCGAGCGTGACGACCGCGACCGTCGCGGACACCACCCAGCCGGCGTAGTTCGAGAGCGGGACGCCGTAGAAGCTCCCGCCGCCGAAGCTCCAGAAGCCGAGCGCGACCGCGCCGGGGTCGAGCACCACGTCCATCGCGACGACCGCGGCGATCACGGTCGCCAGCCGGAGCCAGCCGTTCGAGGCCCGCGGGCCCAAGAGGAGGAGACAGAGCAGGTACGCGTTGACCACGAGCGGGATGAAAAAGACCGGGAGCGCGACCGGCACGCCGCCGAGCATCGGCCCGAGGTCCACGACGTACTCGAAGTTTCCGTACGGCCACCCCGTGGCGACGCCGACCAGTTCGATCGCGTAAGTGTACGCGGTCAGGACGCCGATCCACCCGAGCGCGCGGCGGTCGAGCGCGGGCAACACCCCGACGACGAGCGGCGAGCGCATCACCAACACCCCGAACAGCACGAACCACGGGTGGAAGGCGAACGGCTCCGGCACCCATCCCTCCGCGCTGCCGACCAGGGCGAGCGCGCCGACGAGCGGAAACAGCACGGCGATGGTGAACCGGTTCTCGCGGACGGTCCGGTCGAGCAGGCGCTCCGCCTCGCGGCGCGTGTCGGGTAGCCGCGCTCGGAGCGCGTCGACGCCGGACGCGGCCGACTCGGCCGACCTCGGCGGACCCGCCGATTCCCAGTCCGGTCGCTCACGCGACCACCTCCGTGATCGGGTAGTACGCGCCACAGCCCGCCCCATTCGCCAGCAGGGTGCCGACGGCGGTGTCCAGCGCCGGGAACCACCCAGTAGCGCGGTCGACCGACAACCATGACGAGGACGGCGACCCACGCCACAAACCGATACACGCGAGCAGCGCCCGAGCCGGAGTCGACCGAGCGACGGGCGGCCGCCGGCGACGGCCCAGCACGCCGAAGCAGTAGGCTGGTAACGTCCTCCCTCGCCGAGCAGCGTCGCCGTCGTCCTGGATCCCGCGGCCCGGTCCGGTTCGATGTCGGGGATCGCGGAGAACGTGTGCATCCCCATCGTCCAGAGCCACGCGCCCGCGAGCGCCGCGAGCGGGGGGTGGACCCCGGCGACGGTCGCGTACGCGGCCGCGCCGGGGAGGATGTACAGGCCGTTCGAGACGGAGTCGAGGAACGGCGTCGTCTTGAACCGCACCGGCGGGGCGCTGTACCCCACCGACAGCAGGAGGAACCCGGCGAGGTACGGCCACGCGACCCGCGGCGCGAGCGCGAAGGTGGCGAGCCCCGCGAGCGCCGACGCGAGCACCGCGACCGCGACGAGCCGGCTCCCACGCCAGCGCGCCTCGCGGTCCTCCTTCTTCGGGTTCAGCTCGTCGATGTCGGCGTCGAACGCGTCGTTGACGCCGTAGAGGAAGACGTTCGCGGGGACGAGGAAGTACGCCGCCAGCGCGACGGTCGTCGGCGTGAACAGCTCGCTCACGTCGCCGATACCGTACGTGACGCCGACCGCGACGGGGCCCGCGAGGTACAGCCAGAAGCGCGGCCGCGACAACACCAGCAGGTACCGGAGGTCCTCGGCGAACGCCTGCCGGCCGGAGTCGGTCGCTGTGTCGGTCACGGCTTTCCTCACGCCGTCTTCGAGACCGTCTCCGCCGTTATCTGTCCGCTGATGAGACACATCGGGACGCCGATGCCGGGCGTCGTCGTCGACCCCGTGAAGTAGAGCCCGTCGACCGCGTCGGACTCGTGGGACGGCCGGAGCAGCGAGGTCTGTCGCAGGGTGTGCGCCAGGCCGAGCGCGCTCCCCTGATAGCTGTTGTACCGGTCGGCGAAGTCGTCGACGCTGAACGTCTCCTCGACGACGATCCGGTCGCGGAGTTCCGTTCCGGTGTTCTCGGCGATATCGTCCAACACGAGGTCGCGGTACTCCTCGCGCAGTTCGGGCGTGTCCTCGAGCCCGGGCGCGACGGGGACCAAGGCGAAGAGGTTGCTGTGCCCCTCGGGCGCCACCGTGTCGTCGGTCTCAGAGGGCACGCAGAGGTAGTAGGCGGGGTCGTCGGGCCACGCCGGGTCGTCGAAGATCTGCTCGAAGTGACCGTCCCACGCCGTCGGCAGCACCAGCGTGTGGTGTTCGAGGTTCGGCACGTCGCCCTCGACGCCGAGGTACAACAGGAACGCGGAGGGGGCGTACGTCCGCGACTCCCAGTACGCCTCGGTGTACTGCCGCTTGCGCGGCGGGAGCAGTTCCTGTTCGGTGTGCGCGTAGTCGGCGTCGGAGACGACCAGGTCCGAGAGGTAGCGCTCGCCGTCGGCGGTGTCGACCGCGAACGCGCCGCGGCGCCCCTCGATCCCCGTCACCTCGGCGTCGGTGACGTACTCCACGCCGAGGTCGTCGCCGAGCTCGACGATCCCGTCGACGACGGCGCCGATCCCGCCCTCGGGGTAGTAGACGCCCATGTTGTAGTCCACGTGGCTCATCAGGTTGTACAGCGCCGGGGTGTTGTACGGCGAGCCGCCGAGGAAGACGAGGGTGTACTGCATCAGCTGCTGGAGCTTCGGGTGGTCGAAGTAGTCCTCCACGTGTCCCTGCATCTTGCCCAAAAGCGAGAGCCCCCACGAGTACCGGAGCACGTCCTTGTCGACGTAGTCGCGGAGGCGCGGCCGGTCCTCGTAGACGAAGTGCTCCATCCCGATGTTGTACGTCCGCTCCGACTCCGCTAAGTACGCCTCGAACGCCTCGCCCGCGCCGGGTTCGTACTCCTCGAACAGCTCCCGGTTCGCCTCGCGGTCCGGGAGCACGTCGACCTTGTCGCCGTCCTTCCAGAACACGCGGTAGTGGGGGTCGAGCCGCTCTAACTCGTAGAACTCGTCGGGCGAGCGGCCGAAGTGGCCGAAGAAGCGCTCGAACACGTCCGGCATCAGGTACCACGAGGGGCCCATGTCGAAGCGGAACCCGTCGGTTTCCAGTCGGCTCGCGCGCCCGCCGAGCTGTTCGTTCTTCTCCAAGAGGGTCACGTCCGCGCCGGCGTCCGCGAGGTAACAGGCTGTCGAGAGACCGCCGAATCCACCGCCGATCACGACGACGGATTCGCCGGCCACGGCGTCGATGTCCGGGGCCACGTCCATGTTAGATCGTAGGGGCGGCGGCGGTATAAATACCGGCCAGACGCGGCGGCGGTCCCCCGCTCCGCCCGTCTCGGCTCCGCCGCCGACGGCCGCCGATCCGACGCGGCGAGTGGGTACGCCTAAGTCGCCGACGCCCCTACCGATTCGCATATGGATCCGACGGTCGCGATCACCGGCGCAACGAGCGGGATCGGGCGGGCGGTTGCCGAGGCGTTCGTCGAGGCGGGGGCGTTCGTCGCCGTCTCCGGCCGCGACGGCGACGCGGTCGATCGGACCGTCGCGGAGCTGAACGGCGACGGGGAGGGCGCCGCCGGCGAGGCGTGGGGCGAGCGCGTCGACGTCCGCGACGAGTTCGACCTCGAGCGCTTCTTCCAGCGGGCCGCCCGCGAGGGGGGACCGATCGACGTCGTGCTCGCGAACGCCGCCGTCTTTCACGGCGGCCCCGGCGAGAGCCCGACGGACGAGGTCTCGTACGCCGACTACGACGACACCATGCGCACCAACGCCCGCGGCGCCTTCGCGACGATCGGCGAGGCGGTCCCGCACCTCGCCGACGACGCGCGGGTGATCGTCCCCTCGGGGTCGGTCGCCCACGAGTCGAAGGCCGGGATGGGCGCGTACGCGGTCTCGAAGGCGGCGGCCGAGGCGGTCGCGCGCGGGTTCGCGGCCGACCTCGACGCGACGGTCGGCGTCGTCGACCCGGGACTCGTCGCCACCGACCTCACCGGCATGGAGCGCGCTCGCGACCCCGAGAGCGTCGCGCCGCTGTTCGTCTGGGCGGCCACCGAGGCGCCCGCCGAGGAGCTGAACGGCGAGCGACTGGGGCTGCGCGAGTGGAAGTCGGCGACGCGATAGGACTCGATCGAGTTCGGATCGGCGGAGAACACCTCCGAAGCCCCAGCCGCTCGCTTATAAATAGTCGCTGACGGATCGGCGATGAACACCTCCGAAGCCCCAGCCGCTCGCTTA